>JAQICW010000346.1 GCA_027858355.1 Desulfobacula sp. | reverse complement strand
GCAATACGGGCAACTTCAGTGTCCGTTTTAACCGTAATATTGGAAAAACTGTCAACTTCTGCAATCAGTTCATTGACAATGGGTGCCCTTAATGCTTCAAAGGGTTCTGCAACCGGCATCTGACTTCTCAAGTTTGCAGCATAGCCGCCCAGCTTATCTGTTTTTTCAACAATGGTGACTTCATAGCCAGTTTTTGCCGCATCAAGGGCAGCTGACATACCGGTTACACCGCCTCCAAGAACTAGGATCTTTTTTGAAAAGGTTTCTGTTTTATAGGGTTCTGGCAATTTAACTTTTTCAACTCTGATCATGCCCATTTTAATATAGTCTTCAGCTTTCATCTGAATGGGATCAAAATGTTCTTCATCATCCTTCTGATCTTCAGTGAGCATGGGGTAAGTTTCCCTTGAGTGAGGCCAGACAACTCCTTCTCTCAAATTAACTCTTTCAACAATGCAACCGATGAAATTGAATACATCAAAGTTAACACGTCTTGAGCAGGCACCCAGGACCATGGCATTAACTTTTCCATCATCAACATCTTTTTGAATTAATTGAACACCTTCTTTGGAGCACAGAAACGGATGGGTGGTACAATTTACGCCCTCTTCATCAGGAACATCGACCAGAGCTTCCATGTCGAGGGTATCACCGATTCCACAGCCTGTGCAGATATATACTCCATATTTTTTATCCATGATTTTCCTCTACCTCCTTACAAGGGTCTGAATGGCTTTAAGGGCCATACCTGTAGCATTCTGGTTAGATGTAACAACATCAGCAGGCTTATTGGCACAACCGGCCGCAAACATTCCGCCTTTTTTGAAGTCGTTTACAATGAAGCCGTCAGCGTTGTAGCTCAAGTCTGCATTGGGTTTGTCAATGGCACATGTTGGCTGCATGCCCGTGGCAAGTACAAGCATGTCCACAGTCTGTCTGACTTTTTCGCCGGTGATGGTGTCTTCGGCAACCAGATTTATGTTTCCGGAACCCGGCTCTTCTGAAACTTCTGCAACCTTACCTTTTACAAAGAAAATATTTTCATCTTGTTTAAGTTTTGCATAAAAATTTTCATATTTTCTGCCCGGTGTTCTAAGATCTATATAATAAATATAGATTTTGGAGTCGGGATATTGTGCTCTCAAGTAAGTCGCATGTTTCAAAGATGCCATGCAGCAGATATAAGAGCAGTAAGGCAGATGATTTTCATCTCTTGACCCTGCGCACTGCGCAAATGCTATTGTTTCAGGCGCTTTATCATCAGAAGGCCTGATAATTTTACCTTGCGTAGGACCATTTAAGGATGCCATTCTTTCCAGCATCATGTTGGTGACAATGTTCTGATGTCTGCCAAATCCAAGGTTGTCAATTTTTGTGGCATCATAAGGGGTCCATCCTGTATTCCAGACAATAGCACCCACTTTAAGATCAATGGTTTTTTCTTCCATGTCAAAATCAATGGCATCATATTTACAGGCCTCTTTGACTTTGTCACGGTCATCCGTGCTGATGGCCGGATCTATAATATACCGCATGGGAAAGGCCATGTTATGCGGAAGATAAGCGGCTTTCCTGCGGTCCATGCCAAAATTGAAATCATTAGAGATTTCAGTAGCACAAACTTTTTCGCATTCGCCACAGGCAGTACAATTTTCATTTACATATCGAGGCGTTGTTTTTACAGTGACAGTGTAGTCACCGGCAGCGCCTGATAATTTCTGTACCTCTGACATAGTGAATACTTTAATATTTTTGTTGTCCCTGATTCTTTTGTAGTTAATCTCAAGTCCACAAGTTGGCGGACAAAGTTTGGGGAAGTAGTGTTTTAACTGGGAAACTCTTCCGCCAAGAGATGCTTCCTTTTCCACAAGGAAGACCTCATACCCCACTTCGGCAGCTTCCAGGGCAGTTGTAAGGCCGCTGATGCCACCACCAACCACCATTAAGCTGGAACTTTTCGGGGCTAAATTATCTGTTGTCATGCTGTCCCTCCGTGCA
Organism: Desulfobacula sp.; assembly: GCA_027858355.1. Next base: position 11,626 of record JAQICW010000346.1, on the reverse strand, counting down.
TTTTGGTTATATTCTTTTGGGTTAACTATTTTTTTATGCCAAATCTTAAGGTAAATATTTAAGATTTAAAAAGTTTTTGGCATCCTCTCTCCTATTTTGTAAGTGAAAAAAATAAGTTAATACGCTTGTTTCATTTACAAAAGAGGAGACAGGAAGAAAACCAAACCCTTCCCCCTATAATTCGAAAAAACCTCCAGGCACTAGAAAACCAGCACCTGGAGGTTATTATTCTAAGAACGTACGTTAAGATTTTGTTTCAGCACTAGTCGGAAATAATCTTAACATAAGGTACTTTTTTCAAACTCCACTCATTTGTTTCTTTGTTATATGTTGAGTTTGTAAAGCAGAACCATTCTTTGTCATTCTGGCCCATGAAATCGCCTCTGTAATAGAAACCAGGGTATCTTGATTCTTCACGGTACTGGATGTGACGGGTATGCGCCTGAACAGTGTAGAGACGATGGTTGATTTCCCATGCTCTTAAGAGTTCATGCAGGTCACCGGCAGCTATTTTTTCAAGATCTTCACGGAAGTATTCGAACAGCTCCATGAGGATTTCAAGAGATTTGCCAGATGTCATGTAATACGTCGCTGTACCGCCACCATACTCATTGGTCATCTTCATCAGACGCATGGCCATGCCGGCAGGTTTGCAATAATGCGGGTTAACCGTTTCATCTGTTGAATAGTCACAATGGTCAAGATAAGTTCTGACCGGTTTGTAAACCATGTCAACCAGTTCTTCATCAGTTTCTTTGAAACCTGCAACTTTGTCGCCTTGGTCTCTGAGGTATTGGAGCATAGATTTAGCACAAATACGGCCTTCTGCATGGGAACCGGAAGAGAATTTATGACCGGAACACCCCACGCCGTCACCAGCTGTAAACAGACCTTTGACAGTTGTCATTCTGTTGTAACCCCATTTATAGTCGGCAGGTACCCAGTCTTCTTCCGGGCCTGAACACCAGATGCCGCAGCATCCTGAATGGGAGCCAAGAAGGTAGGGTTCAGTCGGCATGACTTCCGAGTCTTTTTTCTCAGGTTCAGTATTGGTAGCACACCAGAGATTGGCCTGTCCGCAAGTCATGTCGAGGAAATCTTCCCAAGCTTCTGACTCAAGATGTTTGAGCTCTTTTTTGCTCATGGTCTCGCCAAGTTTAGCAAGGGCATCAGTAGTTTTCATGATGATGGGACCCCGGCCTTCTTTGTATTCTTTCATCATGAGATGATTTCTCAGGCAGGTTGGAGTAACAGCAGCTGTTCCATAAGGAGCATATTTTTCAAGTTCAGCTTTTGCTTCGTCAGACGCTGCAAATGCTTCACCAAGGCCATTCAAGGTTTGAGCCTTAAACAGAAGGAACCATGCACCAACAGGTCCATAACCATCTTTAAAACGGGCCGGGGTGAAACGGTTTTCCATCATGGAAAGTTCAGCGCCTGCTCTGACAGCCATTGTATATGTGGAACCTGCATTCCATACAGGATACCAGGCACGGCCTTTACCCTCACCAACGGATCTGGGCTGGTAAATATTAACTGCACCACCGCAGGCTATCATGATAACTTTTGCGCTGATGATGTAAACTTTGTTTTCTCTTAAGGAAAAACCGACTGCACCTGCAATTCTTGTGGGATCATCTTTGTCGTTGAGAAGTTCAACAATAAAGCAACTTTCAAGAATATTTTCTTCGCCAAGGGCCAGTTTAGCAGCTTCAGCAACGATTCTCTTATAAGATTCACCATTGATCATGATCTGCCATTTACCAGTACGAACCGGTTGAGCACCCCCTTTAAGGGTTCCCATTTTCTGACCTTTTTTACCATCAAGGGTTTTTCCTTCCTCACTTTTTTTCCAGACAGGAAGTCCCCATTCTTCGAAAAGATGTACAGAATCATCAACATGACGTCCAAGGTCGAAGATAAGGTCTTCACGTACAATACCCATAAGGTCATTTCTGACCATACGTACGTAATCTTCTGGTTTGTTGTCGCCAATGTAAGTATTGATAGCAGAAAGACCCTGGGCTACTGCACCGGATCTTTCCATGGCTGCTTTGTCACAAAGAAGAATTTTTGTGTCGTCGCTTGCCCACTTTTTAATTTCAAATGCTGTTCCACAGGCAGCCATACCGCCACCGACAATCAGAACATCAACGTCTATTTTATCAACCTCTGGATCTCTAACAGCTTTAAGTTCTCCAACAGGTTTATTAGGTAATGCCATTATATACCTCCAAAATTATATATAAAGTATCAAAATTAAATGTATGACAATAAAGATTATGCAAGCTCTGTTGGAGCTACAAGTACATAACCATCTGCTTCCTGAGTAGAAAGAAGCCCACTGTCAAGGTCTTTACCTTTAAGGTCAAGATATGCATTCGCTTCACCTTCAGGAGTCGTTCTGATCGGGAACTTGAAACGTTTTATAGTACCGTTTCTGAACTTACATGTCCACATGATGTCTTCAGTACCCAACATGGGAACAACCGAGCTTCCCATGGGCACAAAGTCAGAGTATCCTCTGACCTCAATGGCCTGGGTGGGACAGATCTTTACGCATGAAAAACATTCCCAGCACTGATCTGGTTCCTGGTTGTATGCTTTCATTTCATTTGGTTCAAGAACCATCAGGTCATTGGGACAGATGTACATGCATGCTGTTTTGTCCCCACCTTTGCAGCCGTCACATTTTTCTGCAATTACAAAAGATGGCATTTAAAATACCTCCACTAATTTAAGTTAATCAAATCGCACAATACCGTTGTGCTACTATTTTATCTCACCAAAATAGGCCGTAACCGTTACTGGCCGGCCTTTTAATCCTTATATCAGCTTGAAGAGCAAAAAAATAATCACCAAATACTGATTCAAGCTGGTCAATATGATATCGCAATAGCACCCTCTTAGTCTTTTTGTCAAGAATTTTTCAAAAAAGTTTGGCCTTGTTTTTCACCTGTTTCCAAGATGTTATAAAATAACGCAATGTATCAAATTGCAATGGGGGTAAGATATAAGCTGTCCTGGACATTTCACAGCAAAAATAGACTGGAAATCCAAAAAAAATACTGTTAGTCTGGATAAATCTATAACTAGTGTTCTGATGGACAAAAGGATAACAAATGACAGAAGATATGAAACCGGTTCATCCCGAAAATTTAATGAAGTTTAACTGCAGCGCTGAAAATGACTGCTTTAACGATTGCTGTCAAGATCTGAATCAGGCTTTGACACCCTATGATGCTTTGCGATTGAAAAATAATCTTGGGATATCTTCACAGGATTTTTTAAAGACTTATACCTCTCTGCATTTCGGGCCAGAATCCGGTCTGCCAGTCATAGAATTTAAACCCAATCCGGGCAAAAGATATGAATGTCCCTTTGTTACACCCCAAGGATGTTCTGTCTATGAGGACAGGCCCGGCTCCTGCCGGATGTACCCTTTGGCGCGGGCCATTACACGATCAAGACAAACAGGTGAAATTACCCAATACTTTGCTTTAATTGAAGAACCCCATTGCAAAGGATTTGGCAGGGAAACCAGGCACACTGTAAAACAATGGCTGAAAGGCCAGGATGTGGATAAACACAATAAAGAAAATGACAAGCTCATGGAATTGATCAGCCTTAAAAACCAGATTTTGCCTGGCAAGCTTGAAGGGGCGCAGTCTGATTTATTTTATCTGGCCTTATATGATCTTGATGAGTTCCGGACACAGATTTTTGAAAAAGATCTTTTAAAGGAATTAACTGTCCCTTTTGACCTCTTAAGAAAGATCAAAGCAGATGATGAAGCATTGCTGAACCTTGGTCTTAACTGGGTAAAATATATGCTGTTTGGTGTAAACATTATATTTGGAGAATAGCTTTCATGAAGGTTAAAGGAAAAGTTGCCCTGGTCCTGGGGGCTGTTAAAGGAATCGGTAAAGGAATTGGTATTGCCCTTGCCAATGAAGGTGCAAAACTTGTTTTAATCAGGCATGACTGGGAGGATGATTTTGAGAGTATGGAAAAAGATTTTCTGGTATCTAAAGCCGAGCACATGATCATAACAGCTGATTTGTGCAAGATTAAAGATATTGAAAGGCTTGCCTTGTCCATTAAAGAAAAATATGGCCGCCTGGATATCCTTATTAATAATATTGAACGCGGCGGCTGGCCCACGGTTCATGGTGAATATGTTGAAGATCAATGGGACCTTGAAATCGAAACCACGCTAAAGGCAAAACAATGGGTGTTTTCTTCTGTGTTTCCCCTGCTGAAAAAAGCCCAAGAAGCTGTGGTCATCAATATATCTTCCATTGCAGGGATTGTGGGACGATCCGGTCCTGCCGCATTGGTATTTAATGACGGGTATGCTGCTGCTAACAGGGGAGTTTCAAGTCTGACAGAAACCTGGGCCCGCCTGGGCGCACCCTATATCAGGGTCAATGAAATTATGCTGGGCATTTTTGATACCCGGCATGCAAGAGACACCCGGGGATGGAGTCAGGTTCTAACTAAAGAGGAAAAACTATCTTTGATTGATCATACCCTGTTGAAACGGACAGGAACCATAGAAGATGCGGTCAAGGCCTGTTTGTTTCTCATCAAGGATGCCCCTTACATGACGGGAAGTGTTTTAAGGCTTGATGGCGGATATGTGCTTGCCGGGGAAAAAATCCCGCCCATGCCCAAAGGAATTGTTTAAGCAGCCAGGTGAAAATAAATTGTAAAGATGGTCATTTAAGCTTGGTGAATGATTTTTTGAATGATGTGGGCAAGCTTTTCCGGATCATGCCGGGCAATCATGGCATTGGTATCCAAAACATCGGTCAGGTGCAGGTTGCGATGATCCCAGAAAGGGTCTGTCATATCAATATGAACAAAGTCTGATTTTTGTTCGGAGTAGATATCAAGTACCTTTTGTATGGGTTTTGTAGCATTGCCAATAAAGCCATCTATCTTACGTCCAAGACACTCTTCCAGTTTGATAACAAAATCTTTTCCAGAAAAATTGTGGGTCTCTCCAAATTTTGTCATAATATTAATGAAGAAATAAATCTTTGCAGATGTATTTTGCAGGGCCTCTTGTACCCCTGGAACAATCAGGTTGGGGATAATGCTGGTAAACAGGTCGCCAGGTCCAATAAAAATATAGTCAGCCTTGTCAATGGCATCTAAAACCGGGGGATATACAGAAATTGTGGCATGATGGTGCGGAACCAGGAAAATATCTTTTATTTGTTCGCGCTGTGTTCCCCGGGGAAGGTCAATGGCTTCTTCACCATAGATTCTTTTCCCGTCCGTCAGCTCGGCAACCAGAGTTGCCCGGTCTATGGTAACGGGAAGGATGGTGCCGTCCACTTCAAGTATTTCAGAAAGGGCAGCAACACTTGCAGGGAAATTTCCTGTATATCTTGAGAGCATTGTTAAAAGCATGTTACCGGCGCTATGGCCTGCCAGGCGGCGATCCTTTTTAAAGCGTTTTAACAGTATGGAGCGGCCGGCAGCCTGATAGGGTGACAAGGCAAGAATGCATTTTAAAATATCGCCGGGTGGCAGGATTCCAAGTTCATCCCGCAATCTGCCGGTGCTGCCGCCTGAATCCACCATGGAGACTATGGCTGTTGTGTGTGTATTTTCCAAATCCCTTAATCCGGATAGTAATATGAATTGACCACTTCCCCCCCCCGATGGTGACAATTTTTTCTTCTTCTATTTTCATTGAACTCCTTTTTTGTCGAAATTACACAAAATTAGTTTTTGGCATAAAAAACCATCTACATCTGTTTTAAAGGGTGTATGCCAACAAACAATTAAAAATATTATTGTTAAATCAGCATTTGTGCAATGGTTTCTTTTATTTTATCGGTTTTATTGAAGTCCTGTCGAAATTTCATCTCTATTTGTGCCATTTGTTTATAAAATGGTGTCCTGTCAAATTTAACATATGGTTTTTCATCAAAGAACCCTGCATCACAACCAGGGCCTTTGATAGGTTCAGCCCCGGGCTTGCAGAGTTCATGGGGCAGCCCGTGAAGTCTGCAAATCATTGGCCTAAAAGAATATAGAAGGCATTGGCCATTTTCATTTACCGGGCAGATAATTTTTAAAGCCTTTGTTTTTAAGTTTTCAGAAAAAGTCTTTTTAACATAGATATCTGCCCGGGCCAGTATGGTTTTTTTCTGGTCCTGATCAAGTTTCTTAAAGCCGTGGCACAAATAGTCTTTTTCAATATAGGTATGGTGGAAAAACAAAGAGGTACAGCAATTGTCTTTACACCCGTTGCAAATAAAATTATAGCCGGCGGCAATCTTGTCCCAGGTTTTATCCATATCATTGTAAAGGGTTTTAAGTGCTTTAAAACGAGTGTCTGTCATGGGAGAAAATCAGACCAAAGGTTTGGGAAGGAAAATTTTGGAATAAAGCCTTAAAGCATACCGGTCTGTCATGCTGGCAATCAAATCACAAACAGACCGTTTAAGAGCATTCTTTGAAGAATCCCATGGGGCCATTTCCATTTTTTCCAACTCCAGCTGCAGGCGGTCAGGTTCTTTTATAAAGTAATTATAAAGACTTATGATCATCTTTTTTGCCTTGATAAATTCATTATGGACAGCTATTGAACGATATACCTTGTCATATAGGAATTTTCTTAATATGATCATGGCATGGAAAGTATCCTGACCCATATCAAGGATGAATTTATCATTATGAGGCCCACTGTTATATACCAATTGCTCAATCATGATGCTGGCTCTCTGGGCGTGTGTTTCCCCTAACTTTTTAATGCAAATGTCTGGAACCTCTGTTGCTAAGATAACCTTTCCTCTTAATGCATCATCAAGGTCGTGGTTTAAATAGGCGATGATATCCGCCGCCCGGACGAGTCGTCCCTCGACTGTGATAGCGGTCTCACCAAGAGTTGCCGGGAAAATATTGCCAAATCCTTTGGAGTGTTTGAGAATACCATCCCTGACTTCCCGGGTCAGGTTAAGGCCCTCCCCTCTGTTCTCAAGGGAATCCACTACTCTCAAACTTTGGTCGGCGTGGGAAAAATGGGGAGAATGAACCTCGATCAAGGCAGTTTCACCGCCATGGCCAAATGGTGTGTGGCCCAGATCGTGGCCCAATGCAATGGCTTCGGCAAGATCTTCATTCAGATGCATGGCCCTGGCAATATTTCTTGAAATTTGGGCTACTTCAAGAGTATGGGTAAGTCGGGTACGATAATGGTCTCCCAGGGGGGAGAGAAAAACCTGGGTTTTGTGTTTTAACCGCCTAAAGGCATTTGAATAAACGATCCTGTCCCTGTCAAGTTGGAAAGGTGTTCTGATATTACATGTGGTTTCTTCGTTGCCCCGTCTTTTTGCAGTGGAACTTAAGGTGCCGTATGTCGAAAGAAAATTTTTTTCTCTAATCTGAAATTGTTCCCGGATACAAAGGTTTTTATCTGGACATTTTTTGTGCGTATATAGTTTCTTTTTTGTTTCCATAAATAATTATTGAATAATTATTAAAATTTAATACACTACATCTGTTATACAAAAAGCAGATTGAATCTCAATGGGTTCTATTTGGTCATAGGAAACATGGTTTGTAAAGGGTTTTTTCATTTGGGAGAGGTGATTTCAATTGGATTATGAATATTACATGGACTTTGCATTGGAACAGGCCAAAAAAGCATTTGAACAAGGGGAATTCCCAGTGGGCTGTGTGATTGTGCAGGGGAAAAAAGTGATTGCAAGCGGTGCAAGGCTGGGAACAATTCAAAACAAAGCTTTTTTCAGTGAGATTGAGCATGCTGAGATAAGGGCGTTAAAGCATCTTGAAAAAAGTAATATTGAGTTTTGCCCTGAAAAATCAATCCTCTTTTGTACCATGGAGCCCTGTCTGATGTGCTTTGGTGCTATTATTCTGTCCGGCATAAAAAAAATAGTATATGCCTATGAAGATCCCATGGGGGGCGGAACGAAATGTGATTTGAAAAAGTTACCGCCCTTATATCAGCAGTGCTCAATAGAGGTGATTTCTGGGGTGCTTCGACAGAAAAGTCTTGATTTTTTTTATGATTTTTTTAATAACGAGGATAACTTGTATTGGAAAAACAGTTATTTGGAAGAATATACCTTTGATCAGAAAAGAGAGGAGAATTCAAAATAAATAATGCTTGCATTTTTTTATGCAAGCCATTATAATCGCTGGGTTATACTTGTTCTATCAAGGATTAATATAGAATCATCTAGTTGCAGGAGGTGTAGGATATCTAAGCGGGGAAGACAGGATCAGACAAGTGTTAATAAGGGAATCAGGGCCAGCCAGGTTAGGGTTGTGGGCTCTGATGGTTCGCAGATAGGAATTATGCCCATTGAAGAGGCATTAAGAATTGCAGGGGAAGAAACGCTCGATTTGGTCGAGGTTTCACCGGATGCAGACCCACCTGTTTGCAAGATGATGGATTTTGGAAAATTTAAGTACGAGCTGACCAAAAAAAAGCAGGAGGCTAAACGTAAGCAGAAAACGAATCAGATTAAGGAACTAAAGGTCAGGCCAAAGACGGATGACCATGACCTTGCAACAAAGGTCAAGCATATTGAGAAGTTTCTCAGTAAAAATGATAAAGTTAAGGTTACGCTGTTTTTCAGAGGAAGGGAAGTTATACTCAGGGAACAGGCCAATATGGTTCTGCAAAAAATTGTTACCATGACTGAAGCGTTTGCCCAGGTTGAGCAGCAGCCCAAATATGAGGGTCGTGTTATCACCATGCTTTTGGGGCCTAAATAATATAGTTTTATAAAATAGCAAGACTACTTAAAAATACATAATAAATGTATGGTGGTATATTTTGACTGTGTACCACCATATTTTTTAGAAATTGTAATACAGGAGAGGATAAAATGCCTAAAATTAAAACATGCAGAGCGGCTGCCAAACGGTTTAAAAAAACAGGATCAGGAAAATATAAATTCCGCAAATCCCACGCCAGCCATATATTAACCAAGAAAAGCACTAAAAGAAAAAGATCTTTAAGGTTAGATAATATGGTGGATAAGGATAATATGAAAGAAGTCAGGCGTATGTTACCCAACGGATAGACACATACTAGTTTAAAAAAATAGAGAGTTGAGGAGTTTGACAAAATGAGAGTCACAAGAGGATTTAAAGCAAGAAGGCGCAGGAATAAGGTACTAAAGCTTGCAAAAGGGTTTAGAGGCGGAAGAAGCAAATTATACCGCACTGCGGCAGACGCTGTTGATAAAGCTTTGATGTATGCATACCGGGACAGAAGAGTGCGTAAAAGAGATTTTAGAAAACTCTGGATCGTCAGAATTAATGCCGCAGCAAGAATGAATGATCTGTCATACAGCAAATTTATCAATGGTCTTAAATTGACAGGCAGTGAATTGGATCGCAAGGTGTTGGCTGATCTGGCAATATGTGACCCAGCTGCTTTTTCTCAATTGGCATCACTTGCCAGTGCAAATGTTTAAATAGATTAAACGATTTGCGAGGGTATTTTGCAAAATAGTATTATTGATATTGAAAAACAAGCCCTTGAAAGCATAGAAAAAGCCAGCGATTCAGAGCAACTTGAGCAGTTCTCCATTAAATATCTTGGCCGAAAGGGCGAGCTCACAAAATTTTTGAGAAATATTTCTTCTCTTCCAGAGAATGAACGTCCCAGTGCTGGTAAGAATGCTAATATTCTGAAGACAAAGCTTGAAAAAGCTGTTAAGGTGGCCTTGTCAAAAATTGAGGCTTATGATGATAAGGCGTTTACAGGTATTGATGTGACCCTTCCCGGGCGGTTCGTCCAAAGGGGGTCTTGTCATCCTATAACCCAGGTGGCTAAAGAGATTTCTGATATCTTTTTAAGACTTGGGTTTGATATTGCAGAAGGCCCGGAAGTTGAAACGGATTATTATAATTTTGAAGCCTTGAATATTCCCAAATATCATCCTGCAAGGGATATGCAGGACACCTTTTATGTGTCGGAAAATATAGTTTTAAGAACGCACACATCTCCATCCCAGCCCCGTGCAATGGAAAAAACTCAACCGCCATTGAGAATTATTGCGCCGGGAAAGGTGTTCAGGTGTGATTCAGACATCACGCATACGCCCATGTTTTATCAGATTGAAGGCCTGATGGTAGATCAAAATGTCTCTTTTGGTGATTTAAAAGGGATTTTGACCACCTTTGTCCATCAATTTTTTGACACACAAACTTCTTTAAGATTCAGGCCTAGTTTTTTCCCTTTTACCGAACCCTCTGCTGAAGTGGATATCCGTTGTGTCATGTGCAGGGGAAAAGGCTGTCGAATCTGTTCAAAAACCGGATGGCTCGAAGTATTGGGGTCGGGCATGGTTCATCCAGCCGTTTTTGAAAATGTTGGGTATGATACCCAAAAGTATACGGGGTTTGCCTTTGGCATTGGCATCGAGCGTATGACCATGCTGAAATATGGTATTGATGATATCAGAAAATTTTATGAAAACGATTTGCGTTTTTTAGGGCAGTTTTAATATGAAAGTCAGTTTAAGCTGGTTAAAAGAATATATCTGTGTTGACCTTGAACCTTCCGTGATTGCAGAAAAACTGACAATGGCAGGCCTTGAGGTTGATGCTGTTGAAGACAAATATGATTACCTGGCCAATATTGTTGTCGCAAAAGTTGATGCGGTTAAAAAACACCCGAATGCTGACAAGCTGTCTGTCTGTAGTGTTGACGCTGGTGGGAGCGAGCTGATTCAGATTGTCTGTGGTGCACCCAATGTACGCAAAGGTATGGTTGTACCCTGTGCACTTCCCGGAGTTGTGCTTCCAGGAGATAAGAAAATAAAAAAAGGCAAGATTCGTGGAGAAATTTCATGCGGCATGTTGTGCAGTGCTGCGGAACTAAGGCTCAATACAGATGCTTCAGGAATTATGGATCTTAAAGAAGACTTTCCTGCAGGAACTCCCCTTGAAGAAGCATTGAAAATTTCTGATACTGTGTTTGAAATTGATTTGACTCCCAACAGGCCGGATTGTTTAAGCATTATCGGTGTGGCCCGTGAAATTGGGTCGTTCACAGAACCCAGGCAAAAGCTTATGCTTCCTGATTATACTCTGCCAAAAGATAAAATCGGGAAAAAATCAATTCACGATTATGCAAAAGTTCAGATTATTGATTCGGATCTTTGCCCAAGATACTCTGCAGGTCTTTTATTTGATGTTAAAATTAAACCCTCTCCGTTCTGGTTGCAGGAAAGACTTGAAACCATAGGCCTGACACCCATTAATAACGTGGTTGATATTACAAATTTTGTTATGATGGAAACGGGGCAACCCCTTCATGCCTTTGATTTTGATGAGGTTGCAAAGGGTAAGATTATCGTTAGAAGAGCGGGCGATGATAAAGATTTTAAAACCCTTGACAGTAAAGCTCACAAGCTTGAATCTGATATGCTCATGATTTGTGATGGAGAAAGACCTGTGGCGCTTGCCGGAGTAATGGGGGGCGAAAATTCTGAGATTTCAGATTCCACCACCCGGGTACTTGTGGAAAGCGCATATTTTAATCCCAACTCCATCAGAAAAACGGCAAAAAAAACCGGCATTGCCACGGACGCGTCTCACCGGTTTGAACGGGGTATTGACC
>JAQICW010000344.1 GCA_027858355.1 Desulfobacula sp. | reverse complement strand
AATTTAGTTTCTGACATTTTTAAACCAGGCGATGTCATACAAGTAACTCTATTGGAGTTTGGGGATAAACCCGAATTCACCTTATTCCAACAGCCGATAGCCCAATCCGCTTTATTGTGTCTGGAAGCTGAAACAGGTCATGTGAAGGCAATGCTTGGCGGGTTGGATTATGGAAAAAGTGAATTCAATAGGGCGACTCAGGCAAGACGTCAGCCAGGTTCTGCATTTAAACCGATCATTTATGCTGCAGCTCTTGATAAAGGATACACTGCTGCAACAGTCATTATAGATTCTCCAATCGTTTATGAAGATCTTCAAAATGATTCTATATGGAAACCATCCAATTATAAAAAAAGATTTTATGGGCCGACACTGCTTCGTGAGGCATTGGCCAAATCCAGAAATGTTATCACTATAAAAATTTTAAAGGATATCGGTATCGATTACACCATTGATTATGCAAGAAAACTTGGAATTACATCTGATATTAACAGGGATCTGTCAATCGGATTAGGCTCTTCGGGGATTTCGCTCCTTGAACTTGTTAAAGCGTATTCTGTTTTTTCTAATCGTGGCGATCGGATAGAGCCGATTTTTATCACCAAGATATATGACCGAAACAACGATATGATTGAAACCGCAAAATTTACCCGGAAAAGAATTTTAAGTGAGGATACCGCCTATATAATGACCAGCATGCTGGAAAGTGTTGTTCAAAATGGAACCGGAAAAAGAGTTAAAGCCCTTAAAAGGCCGATTGCCGGTAAAACAGGTACGACAGATGATTTTATCGATGCCTGGTTTATCGGGTATTCACCCAGATACACAACAGGTGTCTGGGTTGGCAACGACAAGGCGGTTTCTTTGGGGAAAGGAGAAACCGGCTCAAGAGCAGCTATCCCAATCTGGCTGAGTTTTATGAAAGAAATTTTAAAAGATGAACCCCAAAGAGCGTTTCAGGCCCCAGACGGTATTATATTTGCTAAAATAGATGCACGAACAGGACTTTTACCCAATGATAATTCTGAAAAAGTAATTTTTGAATGTTTTAAAGAAGGAACTGAACCCAAAGAATACACTCCTAACCCCGAAATGGCTTCCGATGCAGAAGATCTATACAAACAAGGGCTTTGAGGAATAATAATTTTATTAAGGAAAACCGATTTTGACCTATAGTATAACAGTTTCAATATTTATTTTTATCAGCCAGCTTTTTCTTATGCTTTGGAGTGCAAACAAGTTTGTGGATGCAGCCTCTGCAACGGCTAAACATTTTGGTATGCCACCGTTACTGATCGGCATGCTGATTGTTGGGTTTGGAACATCTGCTCCGGAGATGCTTGTTTCGGCCATGGCATCATTCCAGGGAAATCCAGGACTGGCACTTGGTAATGCCTACGGATCTAATATTGCTAATATTGCTTTGGTGCTTGGACTGACCTGCTTAATCAGACCTATGACCGTTCATTCCAGTGTGCTTAAAAAAGAGCTTCCGGTTTTGTTTGGAGTCACTCTTATGGCTGTTTTCCAGCTGTGGGACGGTGAGTTGAGCCGTATGGATGCAGTGTTTTTATTACTAATATTTATTTTTTTGATGAGCTGGAGCCTTCTTCGGGCCTATCACTGGAATAATAAGGCTCTACTATCAATTGAAGTAGAAAAACAAATAGATAAAAAAAACATACCCTTAAAAAAGGCGTTATTCTGGCTGTTTACAGGGCTTGCATTCCTGCTGATCAGTTCTCGCATTATGGTTTGGAGTGCTGTTGAAATCGCTCAGTTTTTTGGAATAAGTGATTTGATTATCGGCTTGACGGTTGTTGCAATCGGGACTTCCCTGCCGGAACTGATGACTTCAGTATTAGCCATTTCTAAAAACGAACATGATATTGCTCTGGGCAATGTACTGGGCTCCAATATGTTTAATACTCTTGTTGTTGTCGGAATTGCCGGAACAATTCATCCGATGTCTGTTCCACTTGAAGTTCTTTATCGAGATTGCCTGGTAATGGGTGGACTGACCTTGAGTTTGTTTTTTATTGGATACGGCTTCAAGATTAATAGGTTCGAGGGAGCAGGATTGTTGACAGTCTATATAGGATATACAGCCTGGTTGGGCCTTACCGCAATGGGGAAGATTTCACAATGAAAAAGTTATTTTCTAAAAGAATAATAGAAAGCCACCAGGGAAAAACCCGGATCTCAAGCAAATGTGTGAAAGGTACTGAGTTTATAGTTTCGCTCCTCAAGTATGACAAATGATTTAATAACCATGGATGCATGATTGATCACTATTTGCTTGGATTAATAAATAACAAACGAGATATGCAATGATTGTTTTAGATGCAGTTACAAAAAAATTTGGCATGTTAACAGCGGTTGATAATGTTTCATATCAGGTAAAGAAAGGTGAATTTTTTGCACTGTTGGGTCCCAATGGTGCGGGCAAAACCACTATTATCAAAATGCTCCTGGGATTCATTCGCCCTACGTCAGGTTCTGTAACAATTAATGGTATTCCCTGTTGCAGGACACAAGCAAGAAAGAACATTGGGTATATTGCAGAACAACACATGATTCCTCCGTTTCTTTCGGGCTATGAGTATCTTCACCGGCATGCGTCCTTGATCGGATTCTCCGAAAAGGCCGCCCGATATGAAATTGAAAGAGTCGTGGAAACTGTGTCAATGTCAGGACGGGAAAAGGAGAAGTGTTCCGGATATTCAAAAGGGATGAAACAGCGAATCGGACTCGCCGGAGCTTTGATTGGTAATCCGGAGCTGCTGATATTGGATGAACCGGTCTCCGGGCTTGATCCCATGGGTATAAGGGATATCAGAAATATTATTAAGGATCTCAAACAAAGTGGAAAAACGATTTTCCTAAATTCTCACTTGCTTTCTGAGGTAGAAAAAACCTGTGATATGGCAGCAATCATGCATAATGGAAGAATCGTGACAAAAGATTCTATTGATTTAATAATCGGTCAAGGAGAAAGTCTTGAAGATGTTTTTGTTAAACATATAACCGAACAGGAAAAATAATATTTTAAATATGAAAATGTTTGCTAAAATTGCCTGCTATACAATTGCAGACCGGATGAAACCAAAGAGCATCTATCTTTTTTTATTCGTTTCCATAGGGCTGCTTATCACCACCCGTGGCTGCTATTCAGCTGATTATGTGATCAATGGCCGTCATGTCGAGAGCATCTGGCATGTTTCCCGCATTGTTTTTCAGGTTATATCAATGGCCATGCTTTTAATGGCAACCATGATATCAATGAGAATCTTTACCAGAGATCAAAACGACGGCTCTGTCCAGATGTTTCTTTCAAGGCCAGTGAGGCGTTGGGAATATGCGCTGGGCAGAATATTTGGGACATGGCTGCTCACAACAGCTTTTATGTTTATCCTTCACTTGACCGTTTTAGTTATTATCTGGCTCCATACTGATAAAATGCCTTTGGGTTATATAGGGGCTTCCTTGATTTGTTCTGTGAATCTTCTATTTGTTATTTGTGCAGTCTGTTTGTTTTCTATATTTTTACCTGATTTTATCAGCGCATTTTTTACTCTTGGCCTGTTATGTGCTGGATATGTTTCTGATGGCGGTTATAAACTGCTTAATACTGAAACAATAACAGCCTTTGCAGCTCAACCGGTTGATATCACTCTTTCAACCTGGCGTGTCCTATATCCAAAACTATTTATGGTGCAGGCATATGCGGATTCACTGATTACAGACACAGAATTTGTGACTATAGGAGCAATCCACCCTTTAATAAATGTGAGTTTCTTTATTGTTTCTTTATTGGCCTTAACTGTTTTTGTTTTTAACAAAAAATCAATATAATAAGCGAGTTCTGATTATATGAAAAATTTAGCCCTTATTCGAATAGCGGTCTGTACAACAATTCTACTGATTGTTTTCATTTCCAAAGGTGTGTTCGCAGAAACCTTTTTTAGCGGAACAATAGACCAAAATACCACTTGGGACATAGCCGGGTCTCCTTATATTCTAACTGGGAATGTGACTGTTGGAAAAGAAATATATTTCGAGATGAATAGAAATGGACGCTGGGATTCTTCTCCTGAAAAGTTTTCTGACTTCGGATATGATAAAATACCCGGTAATGGGGATTCTGGAGAAGGAAACAGCAGATATGATCATGGGGAGCCCTTTGAAGACGAATACCCTAATGAAATATGGGATTCGCATGAACCCCTTGAGGATATAAACAGAAATAACCGCTATGATGAACCCTTTACTCTGACCATTAATCCTGGTGTGGAAATTCGGCCCATCCATGGAAATTGGAGCATCATTGTTAATGGAATACTAAAAGCTTCCGGGGTTTCTTTTAAAAAGTCTTCTTCATATCAAGTCCATTTAAAAACACAAAATAACGGGCGATCTGATTTTATCAACTGCAAATTTGATTCCAACATTATACAATGGTTACCTGGCAGCAGAGGTTCCATAAAAGCCTGCTCAGGCACGCCTGAAACAATTATTGAGAGCCCAGATGTAATTGTGTTTAAAAATGAATTTTAAACAGGAGTTATTTTGTGAAGATTATTATTGTTGGTGCTGGAGAAGTTGGTTACAATATTGCAAATCGGCTTGCTTCAGAAAACAAAAGGGTCGTTGTCATTGACAAGGATCAGAATGCTACTCGACACATCGCTGAAGACATTGATGTACAGGTTGTTACTGCATCGGGCAGCAGTCCGAGGGTTTTGATTGAGGCAGGTATTACTGATACGGATCTTCTTCTGGCAGTAACTGACAGCGACGAAACAAATATTGTTGCCTGTTTGGTAACCAATTTTCTTTCGCCAACAACCAAAAAACTTGCCCGGATCAGAAATCCTGATTTTGATTCTTATCATGAACGATTCAAAAACGAAAATCCCCATATTGATACGATAATAAACCCGGAAATAGAGGTCGTGAATACCATCAGAAAACTTATGGATGTTCCCGGGGCAGTTGATGTCGGGGATTTTCTTGACGGCCAGGTAAAATATGTGGGTATCCATCTTGATAAGCATTCTCCTGTAACTGGAATGCGACTCATTGATTTTCCTTCCAAATTCGGTGAGGATCGGCCTTTGATTGCAGCCATCATCAGGGAAAATGAGGTCATTGTCCCAAGGGGTTCCAACAAAGTTGAGCCTGGGGATTTAATCTATTTTGTCTGTGAAACTGAAAAGCTTAAAAAAACGCTCCGTCTTTTTGGGAAGAAAATACAACCTGCGCAAAGAGCCTTGATCATCGGCGGTGGCCGAATTGGTGAAAGGCTTGCAAACTTGCTTGAAACGGACTTGATAAAAACAAACATTATTGAATCTGATATCAACCGCTGTCATTACCTGTCTGAGAATATGAATAAAACGGTTGTTCTTCATGGTGACGGATCTGACCAGAAGCTCTTTCTTGAAGAGAATGTGGGGCAAAGCGATGTCGTGATTTGTGTTACCAATGATGATGAAACCAATATCCTTGTTTCTCTGTTGGCAAAAAATCTCGGTGTTCAAAATACAATTACCCGAATCGGAAAATCTAACTATTTCCCCCTGCTTGCCACCATTGGGATTGATAAAGTCGTCAGTCCAAGGCTTTCAGCCGTCAGTTCCATATTACAGAATGTCAGGAAAGGAAAAATCCTATCTGATATTTCAATTCTGGGAGAGCGGGCCGAATTTATTGAAGCCATTGCCCTTGAAACCTCAGGTATTACTGACAAGCCCTTAAAAAAACTATCCTTTCCCAGGGGTGCGATTCTTGTATGTATCATCAGGAACGGAGAAACCATTATTCCGGCCGGGGATAGTGTTGTCAAAACCGGGGATAGAATTATCATGTTTGCTGTCAAGCAAGCCGTTAAAAAACTTGAAAAGCTTTTAACCGTTAAACTGGAGTTTTTTTAATGCGCTGGAAATTTATTGCAAATATTATCGGCATCCTTTTGATTTTTTTAGGGCTTTCCATGGTAGTCCCTTTGCTTGTCAGCATTTACTATCAAGATCTTGCCCAGGATAGTTTTATTCGATCCATCGGTATCACCATGGTAGCAGGACTTATCCTGATTATTTTTTCAAAAAAGCGAGACAGTGATGATTATATCAATCAAAAAGAGGCAATGGCTGCCGTTGCTTTAGCGTGGACGGCAATAGGCTTTTTCGGTGCCCTTCCCTTTTATTTTGGCCCTGAATTTACAAGTTTTACCAATGCCTTTTTTGAATCAGTTTCCGGTTTTACAACAACCGGGTCATCTGTGATGACAAATATTGAAGAGGCAAGCAAAAGCCTTCTTTTTTGGAGAAGCCTTATTCAATGGTTGGGTGGTATGGGAATTATTGTCCTTTCCCTGGCCATACTGCCATTTTTAGGGGTTGGTGGAATCCAGTTATACAAAGCAGAGGTGCCAAGCCCGGTACCTGATAAGCTTACACCCAGATTGAGTGACTCTGCTAAAATTTTATGGATAGTTTATGCAGTTTTTACATTGATTGAGATCATATTATTACTGGGTGGCGGTATGTCGTTATACGAAGCGTCCTGCCATGCATTCACCACCATGCCGACCGGTGGTTTTTCTCCTAAGAATGCCTCCATTGCCCACTATAACAGCGCTTTTTTCGACTATGTGATTGTCATTTTTATGATTCTGGCCGGGATTAATTTTTCCCTTCACTACCAGATGCTTCGGGGAAAAACGCTTGTCTTCTGGAAAGATACTGAATGCAGATTTTTCCTCGGATTAGTTTTAGTTCTAACCTTGCTGGTTACCTGGGATATTTATGGCTCTGTTTATACTTCTATGAAAGACGCATTCCGATTTGCAAGTTTTCAGGTTGCATCAATCATCACAACCACGGGATTTGCAACGGCTGATTATGAAAAATTTCCTGGATTAAGCCAGGTACTTCTTTTTATCTGCATGTTTATCGGTGCTTCTGCCGGTTCTACCGGAGGCGGTATGAAATGTGCCAGGATTATTGCCTGTTTCAAATATTGTTACAGGGAATTGTTTAAGCTTATACATCCCAGAAGTATCAGCCATATTAAAATTAATAAGGCTGTCATTTCAGATGAGGTTCTTAGAAGCATGATGGGATTTTTAGTCCTCTATATTGGTCTTTTTATTCTGTCGAGCATACTTCTTGCCGGCATGGGTATTGATATGATAACCTCCTTTGGTGCGGTGGCGGCGTGTATCGGAAATATCGGGCCTGGCTTTGGAACCGTTGGGCCTACTGAAAACTTTGCCCATTTGCCTGTTTTAGGAAAATGGCTGCTTGCCTGGTGTATGCTGTTGGGTAGATTAGAAATTTACACTGTAATTATCCTCTTTGTTCCTGAGTTTTGGAAAAAATAAAGGAAAGAAAATAAATTTACGGATCATAAAAGGTAAAGCAGAATAAATGAAAATTAATATAAATTGCATCTCTGTGACTATTTTATGAAAACTGCAAGTATTTCAAGATCATCACTGTCGCAAGTTGGAATGGAAGGGGCTTTGATAGCCCTGTCTCCACTGCCGTTTATTTTTGCATCGATTGGCTTGGATAGTGATTTTCCTCCGGTTTGGCGTATAGGGATTGCATCCCTTGCCTCGATTACATGTCTTATTTGTGCGTTTACCTTGTTTCGACGGCCAAGCATGGGCAAATTTTTTGGTGGGTTGTCTTCTTTAGGCAGCTTTGTTGTTGCTTTACCATATCTTGTTAGCAACCCTTTCGCAGCACTAATTGGAACTGTTGCACTAATCAGCGCAGAATTTGCATTATTGGATTTCAGAGTCCATGTCGACCACAATAAAAAAAACTATCATGTGAACCGGTATCAACAGCGGGTGCGTTGGGCGATTATGATGGTTCCTGTTGTTATCGGCATTTCAATGATATTGGGCATTTCAGATTCTCTCTTATCAAGAGCCACGATTACGGTCACATCAGCCATGGTACAGATTCTTTTTATTTTTTGGTCCTGGAAACAAAGATCCAAACCTCTTTTTTTGCTACCAGTAGCGGGTTTTTTATTCTTAATATTAGTCCTATTTTCATTGGTAGCGGGACATACTATGACAATTTCTCTTGTCATCAGTTTGGCCATCTTCCTTTTACTACCCAGCTCCGGCCCAATTCTCGAAAAACGGGAGCATTGGTGGGAGGTATTACTCAACCACCCGGCACGCATTTTACTCAGTACCTTCTTTGCCCTATCAGTTCTGGGCACCTTGATACTCATTATTCCCGCTTCGACAACGGGGGGAGGCATTGGCCTTGTAGATGCTGCATTCACTTCTATGAGTGCAGTCTGTGTCACAGGGCTTATCGTTTTGGACACACCCGCTGATTTTTCTATGCTCGGGCAATTTTTCATCATAGTTCTGATTCAACTTGGTGGTCTTGGTATCATGAGTATTGCCACAGTCGCACTGCATGCAATGGGGCGACGTTTAAGTTTACGGCAGGAACGGCTTTTGACATCAATGACAGATACCGGCCATAAAGATCTGGTCTCTTCTCTGATTGTAATTCTAAAATTTACATTTATTGCAGAAGCCGCAGGTGCATTCATCCTGACCGGGTTGTTTTATTCAGCTGGAGATACTTTAGGACAGGCATCATGGCGGGGTTTATTCACTGCGATATCAGCATTCTGCAATGCAGGATTTGCGCTGCAAAGTGACAGTCTTATTTCTTATCAAAACAACCCTTTGATATTGCATGTTGTTGCTGTTCTGATTGTTTTTGGTGGGCTGGCACCGGCCACAAGTTTGATTCTTCCAAATTGGATGCGGCGACAACAGATTCCTGTTACAGCACGCATATCTCTGATTACGACCACAGTTTTGTTGATCTCAGGTACTTTTTTCATGCTGGCTTTTGAATGGAATGGTATTTTATCGGACTTATCGTTTTTAGATAAAATTCATAATGCCTGGTTTCAATCTGTTACAATACGTACCGCAGGATTTAACTCGGTGGATATTACAGGAATGATCAGTCCAACGTTTCTTGTCATGCTTTGCTTGATGTTTATCGGAGGTAGCCCCGGTAGTACTGCCGGTGGTGTCAAAACGACAACAATTGGCATATTGGCAATGACATTCTTGGCAAGCATAACCAACCGTAACGTTGTTATAGTACAAAATAGAAGGGTTCTTTCCGGAACTATTTATCGTGCCATTACGATTGTCGCTTCAGGAGCAATTATTTGGTTCATCATGGTATTGATGC
This sequence comes from Desulfobacula sp., assembly GCA_027858355.1. The sequence continues at coordinate 293 of JAQICW010000344.1, read as the reverse complement.
TCGAAATAACACAACAAATTTCTGTTCGTGACATTATTTTTGAGGTAACCTCCGCTATTGGTACTGTGGGTCTTTCTACCGGAGCCACCGCCTATCTTGATGAAATCGGTAAAATAATAGTAATGACCGCAATGTTTACGGGTCGTATAGGTTCCATGACCCTGTTTATGCTGATAGGCCAAGATCAATCAACACCTGCTTCTCGCTGTCCGGATGCAAGAATCACATTAACTTAAAGGAGTTTAGTATATGTCTCAACAAATATTAATAATCGGGCTTGGTCAATTTGGAAT
>JAQICW010000615.1 GCA_027858355.1 Desulfobacula sp. | reverse complement strand
TTTGCCAACTTTCTCGCCAAACAGGGAGACGTTGACATGGCATCATTTTATTATCTCAATGCCATGAATTTTCTTGATAATGATCCAGAGACCAAGCCCTGGTTTTTCCACTCAGCCTATTGGTTTTTCATGAATGAAAAACAGTATGACAATGCCCTGGCCGTCATCCGCAAAGGGTTGGTCTACCATCCCGATGATGCCTCGATGCATATCCTGGCCGGTGATGTCTACCGCCGCCTTGACATCGACTACCGGGCCCGCGAACAGTACCGTCAGGCCCTGGTTATCGCGCCCGGCAACATCAGGGCCACCAGGGGATTATCGGCATTGGCCAGAGAGGAGTAAAAAACTCACAGCTGATTGCTGCAAGATGTATGGAGGAGCGAGATGATTAGGCTCATGGCTAAAATATATTTCCGGGCACCTGGGCAAATCTGGGCATAAAAAAAGGAGTTAGAAATTAATCTAACTCCTTGCCATAATGATGGTGCGCCCGGCTGGATTCCAGCTCCGATATAACCAGTGATGGTTATGGTCAAGATCCACAAATTGAAAGCCATGGAGCTGTATCCCCTCACCCCTTCCCAACTAGGCTGCAGCAGTCTGGTTAGGATATTGGCGGGACGCGCTTATTTTTTCAAGCCTGTCGTATAAGAGGCCAAGGCATTTTCCTGTTCCTGGTCAAGATTCACAAATTGAAAGCCATGGAGCTGTATCCCCTCAACGGTGGAGATCCAAATATGTTCGGCCATGATCTTAATCGGGCCTGATGAAAGCGTATTGAGGGGGGCGAGGTTGACGTCAATATAGAGTAGTGAGCCGAGGGAGGTGATCCCGGGAATCGATGCCATGCAGCCGCCCCGGGAGATATTCAGGATTTTCCCCGGGAAAATATTGCGGGTATCTATGCTGAAACATTGCATGGGAAGTGCGACAGGGAACCGGTCATTTTTACGGATTAAATTCATCCTGTCAATAAACTCAAAAACTTTTTTCAGCATGAGGCATGGCGTGCCGCACCAATCTCTTTTGCGCTGAAATTTAAGGCTGTACTTGAGGAGTTTAATGATGAAAAAGGAAGAGAGGAAGTAGAGAAAGAAATAGACCCCGAAGACCATAAACATGGTGCGGTCGCTGAAGTGATAGATCGGCCCCAAGAGACTTACACTTCCAAGTATGGTGCCGAACCCGATAATAGTCTTCACCGCAGCTTTTCGGTTCAGCCCATAGCGCATGAGAATGTGGTGGAGGTGAAATCTGTCGGGGTGGAACGGGCTCTTCTTCTCCATGACCCGCTTGGTCATGATGGTCAATGTGTCTGATATGGGTACGGCAAGAATAAGTAGGGCGGTGACAGGACGTATGCAGGCGTTTTCTCCCTGGCTCATGCCGATGGCCATAAAGGCGAGGACGAAGCCCAGGCATAGGGAGCCGGCATCACCCATGAATAGAACCGCAGGATGCCAGTTAAACCGGAGGAAACCGAGTAAGGCTCCGGCAAAGGCAAGATTGAGCAGGAGAAAGAGGTGGCTGCCGGCAAAAGACGCATGGGCGGCAAAGCACATAAAGGCGACAAACCCTAACCCTCCGGCTAACCCATCCAGTCCGTCGATGAGGTTCATGGAGTTGATTACACCGATAACACAAAACAATGTCACAATAAATGACAGCCAGTATGTCGGTACGATGAGTTCTCCGGTGCCGAGAAGGTCCCCGAAAGAGATCAGCCGTGTGTGACTTAAGGTGATGAGCAGGACGGTCGCGAAAATTTGCGCCACGAATTTCTGGCGATGGCCCATCTCTTTCAAGTCATCAAGAAAACCGATAAATAGAAGTACCGCAAGGCCGGCAAAAAAACCGCGCAACCCCTGGGCTGGAATAAACAGCGAGGAGGCAAAACAGGCTGACAGGATAAAGCCTATCCCTCCCACAAGCGGCTTGGGAACGGTATGGCTCTTGCGCCAGTTCGGTTGATCCAATAAGTTTATTTTCCTGGCAATGTGGGCAAGCTTCGGCAGGGCAAACATTGTCGCGAAGAGGGCGATGATAAAGATAAGGGCCGGCTGAAATTCAGGACTGATCATGGAATGATAACGCTATGGAAGACTTAATGGATCTGAAAATACCCGACAACCTATAACACATTTTAGGTGTTTGTGAACCTGTTTTTTTTATCTTTTCACCGGCCAAGTGAAGTGTACATCTATCTTTATGTATGAAACCAAAAGGATATATCCGCAGAGTATGCCAAGTATATTATAACCGATATCCTTCATGTCTCCTTGCCGGGTCGGTATCCAAAGTTGGATGATCTCAAATCCTCCGGCAATAATCAGGACAATAATACTGATCTTAAGATACTGCATCTGCTGCCAGCCAGCCAGGGTGATAACTAAAAGACAATAAGCTGCAATATGCCCAACGTTCGAGATTTCAATATAATGTGCGGTAATCCAGGTCGGCTGAATTCCCACTGAAGTTCCCAGGAAATCATATATAGCATTCACGTTTTTATAGTGCAGACAGGAAAATGTGCCAATGATAGTGAGGATGATGAAGGTCAGTAAGGATATTATAATGACATTATAAGACACCAGGGGAGCATCTGCTGGCTGAAATAGTTCTGGAAAGTCTGTTTCATTGTTTCCTGCTACTCCCGATGACCTGTGCATATTGACCAACGATGATCTCCCAGGTATACCGGCGCTGGGCAATTTCACTCATTTTCTGTTTGAGAAGCGACAGTTCCTCAACGTTCAGAGTGTTGATGTGTTCTTGTAATGTGGTGCTGTTTGTGAAATATTTGGCGCTGTTCTCAGTGGTTTCTCTGTTGTAATTTATATCAAAAGCAATAATCGCAAGTCCCAGATACATCGCCTCAACCAGTGAAGGGTTGGTGCCGCCAGCGCTATGCCCATGGATATAGAGTGTTGCAGTGCCTCTTAATTGATTCAGGATGTGCTGGTCGTAAATAGGCTCATAGAGATGGATGTTGGACTGTGTTGAAAATCTCGCCTTGAGCTCTCTGCCATACTCACTGTTCTGCCAATTGCCAATCATGATGAACGGGAAATCGACATGGCTGAAGGCGTCCAGGATGATGTGAATATTGTTCTCCGGCTCAATTCTGCATACGGTAAAAGCGTACTCGTGGTTAATAAACGGATATGTTGTTCTGATCGCATCCGTGATCGGTACCTGAATGGCGTGATCAGCGCCATAGGCTATCAAATTACTCTGGACACCATACTCTTGCGTGACATAATCCTGAATGGCCTTATTATCGGTGATGACTTCGTCTGAGAATTGCACCGCCATTTTTTCAGAAAATTTCAGAAACCACTTGGCAAAGCTATGCCATTTATCCCGTTTCCATTCCAGGCCATCAATATTAACCACAATATGTTTGCGACTGATCAGGCGGATGAAGGGCAGCATAATGCAGCCTGAAACACCAAGGATCAAAAAAACATCGGCAAAGAAAAGGGCTCTGAACATTGAAACAATGTCATACAGAATGGATTGGACGCCATTGGCATTGAGGGGGATGTAGAGCAGTCTAGCGTTATTATAGGCGGACTGTTTTTGAGGATAGTTTTTAGAGCTGCAGAAGACCGTAAGATCTAACGATTCTCCCAGATGTTGGGTGAGATATTCCGTTAAGGTCTCAAAACCTCCATAGTTGGCGGGAATCCCTGCTGTGCCTATAATTGCTATTTTGTTTTTACTGGTTTGCATTCCAGAATGTCTCGCCTGAAAACTTGATGATATTTTGAACTTCTTCTTTTTTCTTGCCACTCAACCCATACCATGTGGTTGCGATCATACCTTCGTTATTTAGCGGTAATTGGGCCATGTATTTTGTGAAATTCTTTGTGGTTTCATGAAATTCCCACGTTGCCCCTAAAACTTTATTGCCGTTTGTTGCAAAGGCCAATGCCGTTGGGAAAGAGACTTGTTTGCCACGATAATGCCAGTCGCAGATGACAATATCTTTAGGAATTCTTTCTCTTAAGGCAGCATAACCGTTATACCCATTAAGATTAGCGCCACTGTCCCCCATGGAGGGAAACTCCTCTCGTGATACAAGCATGTCTCCCCACATCCAGGTTTCTACACCTTTCCCCTTGAGGTATTCATGCAAAGTCAGCACATCCTGGAGAAAGAGCTCCGGGGGAAGCTGTTTCTCCCCTTTTCTCAATAATTCTTTTCTGTAATGGACTTCATGCCAGCCAGCCACTTCATCATGGCCGATGTGAAATTTGGTTGCACCTGTCAGCAAAAGCAATTCGTCAATAGCAGGAAATACAATTTTTTTGTAAAGTTCCTTTTTCCGGGGGTCATAGGTGGCCTTATTGTACATATATTGCGGATGGGAGTCCTTTATGAACTTTCCTTGATGGGACAATAATTTTAACTCAGGGATAACCTCCAAGCCGTTTTCTTGGGCAAACCGCACCATCTGCTGAAACTCTGCAATGCTCCATTTGGTTTCACCTTCGATATCAAGATGCTGAAGTGATTGCAGGTCTACACCGTAGTGATTGAGCACTATCAAGGTATTAAAATGGCCAAAGCGAGCCATCCTGATATCTTCCTTGAAATCTTGTATCGTGCATGGCCATAAAGAAAGATGCAACACCCTCATTTTAGTGTC
>JAQICW010000296.1 GCA_027858355.1 Desulfobacula sp. | reverse complement strand
ACCATGTGTCTTCCCAGAATCAAAGAAGGCAAACTTCCGGGCTGTGTGGATATCTGCCCGAGAGAAGCGCTTATTTTCGGGAAGCGGAAAGATCTTGTAAAGCTTGCCTGGAAGAAAATCAATAAAAACCCTGACCATTATATTGAGCATGTTTATGGTGAGTATGAAATGGGTGGCACAAGCTGGCTTTATCTTTCAGGCATTCCTTTTGAACAGATAGGTATGCGAGAAGACTTAGGCGTTACACCTGCCCCCCAATTTACCTCTGGCGCCTTAGGGACAGTACCCATTATCGTTGGACTCTGGCCGGTTCTTTTAACGGGCGTATATGCCATTTCCAAAAGAAAAGAAAAAATTGCAAGCCAGGAACTGGAACAAGCTGTTGAATCAACCAGATCGCTTGCAGAAAATGAAATGAACGATCAGCTTTCAAAGCTCAAAGCCAAAATGACCAAAGAAAAAGAGACAGCTATACAAAATGAGGTTAAAAAAGCTCTGCAGGAAGCGGCTAAAAAGGCTGAGGAAGATGCCAAAGCCGCACAAGAAGCTGATATAGAAGCTGTGGAGGATACCAAGGCTGTTGACGGGACCAATGCTGCTGATGACGCTGTGAAAGAGGAGGAATAAATGGGACCAGAAAAAGCCATTGCTGAAAAGCAATATTTTACACCCTTTAATGTGGTTGCCGGTATCATAATCTTTGTTGGACTGATCATCACCATACTCAGGTTCACAAAGGGAATTGGAGCCGTCACAAATCTTGATAATAATAATCCATGGGGGCTTTGGATCGGGTTTGATCTTTTGTGTGGTGTTTCTCTTGCTGCCGGCGGATATATGACCTCATCGGCCTGCTATATTTTTGGATTAAAAAAATATCATTCAGCTGTCAGACCCGCCATATTAACCGCATTTTTAGGGTATGCCCTGGTTGTATTTGCCCTGAATTACGATGTGGGTAGACCCTGGAAACTGCCTTATCCTATCTTTTATTCCCAGGGGACCTCTTCTTTGCTGTTTGAGGTGGGTCTTTGCGTTTTCTTATACTTGACTGTTCTGTTTGTAGAGACAACGCCGGCAGTATTTGAATGGCTCGGGTTTAAAAAGATCCGTCATTGGGTGGTGAGACTGACCCTTGTTTTAACCATTTTTGGTGTTGTTCTTTCAACACTTCACCAGTCCTCTTTGGGTGCTCTTTTTCTCATAGCCCCTTCCAAGCTTCATCCGCTCTGGTATTCAGGATATCTGCATGTCTATTTTTTCATTTCCAGCATGTTTGCAGGCTTGTCAATGGTTATTTTTGAAGGTACCCTGGCCCATAAATGGCTCCATCACAAGATGGATGAAACGCATCTTGCCGAAGCCAATGGTGTTGTCCTTGGATTTGGGAAAGCCGCTTCTTTTATCATGATGGGGTATGTTGGTATAAAAATTATCGGCATTGCCGTGGATAACAACTGGCATTACCTCACAACGGGTTGGGGGCTCTGGTTCCTGGTTGAGCTCATCGGGTTTGTACTTTTCCCTGCAATTCTGTATAGTGTCGGCTCAAGGGAAAAGAACACCAAATTGATCCGGATTGCAGCGGTTTGGACGGTTCTGGGTATTGTGCTCAACAGACTGAATGTTTCTCTTATTGCATTTAACTGGCACCTGCCATCTGCTGACCGGTATTTCCCCAGTTTTATGGAATTTTTTATCACAATATTTATCATCACAATAGGTGTGGTTGCTTATCGATTCGTTGTAACAAGGATGCCCATTTTATATGAACATCCTGAATATAAAAAAGATCATTAGAAAAGGAGAACATCATGGAATTTTTTACGCTCCACGATTTTATGACATATTCCAAGGGTATAACTTACCTTGTAATGGGAGCTATCCTGGTCTTTATGCCGCTGTACTGGTTATATCTGACGGATCGGGATGATTAAGTCAAAAAGTATAGTATTAAATTTATAAGGAAATATGGAGGATAAGATGTACACATTATTAACAGGGCCCGTCTTTTATATTGCGCTTGGGGTCTGTATTATTGGAATGATTGTACGATTCTATCAGTATTTTAACGGTCTTTCATGGCAATTGGACAGAGTCGCATACAAAGAATATCCGGCCATGGGTTTTAAAGGGGCTGTAAGATCTATTTACAAATGGCTGATACCTTATGGTACCTATGGCTGGAGGGCACAACCCGTCATGGCCGCAGCATTCTTTGGCTTTCATGTGGGAGCTATCCTTCTACCTCTTTTTCTCATCGGCCATAATGTCTTTTTAAAAGAAAAGCTGGGATTTTCTTTGTTTTTTAACCTTAGCACACCTGTTGCAGATTTTTTAACATGGATAGCCGTTATCAGCTTGTTATTTTTGCTTTTGCGAAGACTGGTTCTTCCTGAAGTAAGAATTATGACAGACAGAAAAGACTGGGGTATCCTGTTGATTTCCATCGCGCCTTTTATTACAGGGATGCTAGCCCGTTATCAGGTAGGTGATTATTCATTTTGGCTGACCGCCCATATTCTGACAGGTGAAATTGTTCTTTTAGCCATCCCTTTTACCAAGCTTTCCCACGTGTTTTTATTCTTTGCCTCAAGGGCCCAGCTTGGAATGGATTTTGGAATAAAACGCGGTGGACTAAAAGGAAGTAAAATGGCCTGGTAGTTAAAATTTTATTGAAACCAGCTTTTAAGGAGATAAATCCGTGCCAGAAGGAACATTATGCAATAAAAAACCCGTTGACACTGCTGAAGGTATAACCACACTTCTTGCGGACAAGAGCGGTAAAAAATATTATGAAGAAATGAAAAGGTTGGAAATTGATTCCGATCTTTTATGGAAAACCATCCAGAATACCTGTAACACCCGTATGCGGACATGGCTTGAAATCTGTGCCCATTGTGGTATGTGCGCAGATAGCTGTTTTTTGTATCTTGCCAATGACATGGACCCCAAACAGGTTCCTGCTTATAAGATCCAGTCAACCCTTGGTGAAATCATAAAAAGAAAAGGCAAGGTTGATAATAAATTTATGCTCCATGCCATGGAAGTTGCATGGGCCCAGTGCACCTGTTGCAACAGGTGTGGTACGTATTGCCCCCATGGAATTGATACGGGTATTATGTTCGGGTATCTTCGGGGTCTTTTATATCAGCAGGGATTTGTCCCCTGGGAAATGAAAATTGGTGCCGGCATGCACAGGGTTTACAATGCCCAGATGGATATCACAAGCGAAGATTATATTGACACCTTTGAGTGGATGATTGAAGAGAATGAAGAAGAGTATCCCGGCCTGACAGTGCCCGTGGATGTGGAAGATGCAGATATCATGTACACGGTTAATGCCCGGGAGGCCAAACATTATCCTGAAGACCTGGCGGAAGCGGCCATTTTATTCCATATTGCAGGAGAGAACTGGACCGTGCCGTCAAAAGGCTGGGAGCTGACAAGTCTGGCCATGTTTGCAGGTGACTGGGCTGCCTGTAAAATGCAGGTGGAAAGTGTCTATGATGCCATGGAACGCTTAAGACCCAAACGAATGATCGGGACTGAATGCGGTCATGCCCATAGAGCAACAGTTGTTGAAGGACCCTATTGGGCCGGAAGAAAAAGCGGCAGGCCGCCAGTTGAATCCATTCATTATATCGAATGGCTGGCAGAGGCTTTAAGAACGGGTAAGCTGAGAATAGACCCTGCAAAAAGAATTAAAGAACCGGTTACACTACAGGATTCTTGTAACTACGTTAGAAATCATGGATTAAGAGAGACTGCCAGGGAAATCATTTCGTACATTGTAGAACCGGGTTATTTTATAGAGATGTCACCCAATAAGGAACATAACTTTTGCTGCGGTGGCGGTGGCGGTTTTAATGGTATCGGGTGTTTCAGGAAACAAAGAAATGTAGGTCTTAAAGTCAAAAGAGATCAGATCATTGCAACCGGAGCCAAACTTGTGATTTCGCCCTGTCATAATTGCTGGGATGCCATCCGGGATCTGGAAGAAGAATTTGAAATTGGTATCAAATGGTCATTCCTGAAACCCTTGATTGTAAAAATGCTGATTATTCCGGAGCATTTACGTCCAGAGGAGGAAGCGGAGGAAGAGGATGAATAGGATTCTTTTGCGGGTATAGGCCTGTAGTGTCTTTACCAGGTCTGGCGACTGCCTATCCTGAATTGTGGATTAAGTCTTGTCGTGCAATGTTTTATCATCTGGATAAAATAACTATTTCAGGTCTTCCGGTAATTGAGAGTGAAGTATTGAAACAAAATAATAAATTATTCCCGTAATTAACTCCTAGTATTTTGTCCCACATGCTTTTTTAATAGGGTTTCTGTTCAGTTTTTATAAACACTGTTTATATGATTGATTCCTATTCGTTTTTCTCTTGACAGGTTTATGCTGGATAAGTAAATTTCACTTGTCCAAATATTAATGCATACAAGAGGTGAAGCATGGCCCCCCAACTCCCAGATCAAAGAGATATCGATTTTGTCCTTTATGAACAATTTAAGGTTGATTCGTTTTTAACTTCAGAAAAATACAAAACATTTAATAAAAAAATGTTTGATATGGTGGTGAAGGAAGCCAAAAACCTGGCCGTTAAAGAAATTTTTCCCACCTATACTCAAATCGATAAAGAAGGCGTTGTTTTTGAAAATGGCAGGGTCAACGTGCCGGAATGTTTGAGAAAACCCCACAAACTGCTGGTGGAAGGTGAATGGAGCGCTTTGACAGAAAATCCTGAGTATGGTGGAAATTGTCTTCCCTTCAGTATTGCCAAGG
>JAQICW010000192.1 GCA_027858355.1 Desulfobacula sp. | reverse complement strand
GAGATTCTTGAAAATATTTTAGAGACTGTTCTTGAATGGCCGAAATTTGCGAAAGAAGCCGGTGTTCAAGAATCGATGATGAAAGCTATCGGAGATACTCATAGCACTAAAACATAAATTCTTCCAAATTCGTTTGGGATCGATAATATTATGCCCATGAAATGATTTTCAAGCAAGTTTACCGAAGGGACACGATGTTCTTTTGGCTCAAAAAAAAATTGGAGAATTGCAAAAAACACCCTTTATTTTTTCATGTTCTGATATATATTTTTCCGATGCCCGACCATGATAACCAGAACGACAAGGGCCTCATCTTCAATCGAAGAAATAACCCGGTAGTTTCCTACTCTGTGTCGCCAATAACCTTTTAAGTTTTGCTGTAACGACTTCCCTGTCTCGGTCGGGTTGACGGCTTTGTCTTCCATATATTCCACTATGCGCAAAGCTGTCGGTTTATCCAGCTTAGAAAGCTGCTTGCAGGCACCTGGTGTGTATTTTATTTTATAAACCAAGTGCGTCTTTCACTTCTTGAGTTGTAAGCGCTTTTTCACCACTACAAATAAACTCTTCATGCGCTTTTTGAGCAAGATAAAAAGCCTCTATATCCTCCAAATGACGTTTCAAAGCTTCCATCACATAAAATGATTTCGTACGATTTGTTTCACTGGCTAAAAAGTTTAGTCGTTTTTCCAAACCTTCTGGCAATCTCACTGACAACATAACAATACCTCTTGATAATTAATTTCTATCATACCGGTCACACTCGTATGACGTAGATAAATTGTATCGAACAAGAGAATTTATGTCAATACTGAAAATATCAAGTGTTTTTGTCCAGACGATAGCGCATGGATCTTAAACTAAGATTCAGATAGTCTGCGGCTTTGCTTTTATTGCCACCCGCAAGCTCCATGGCCTTGGTCAGGTAGACGGACTCTATGATGGAAAGAATTTTATCCAGGTCACCCCCTGCTCCACCTCTTCCAGGTCGAACCGCTGTCCTTTTATGCCCTCTATCCAGCGCCTTTTCTTGTGGATGGAAATGGTCAGACTTTCGGGCAGGATAATATTGGTGAAAGAAAGGGCCACACTTCGTTCGATGAGGTTTTCCAGTTCCCTAGCATTGCCGGGAAAACTATATTTGGTTAGATCATGGATGGCATAGGTGGGCAAGTTAACAATATCTTTTCCCATTTTGTCTGAATACTTTTTTGCAAAATGGCCGAAAAACTCTCTTTCCATAAGGGTATCAGGGATTCCTCCGCAATTGACCACCCGCTTCAAGTATAAAATCGGTCAAATTTTTATATCTTTATGCTTATCAGGCTGAGGCTTGCTGCAATCTCTCTGCAAGCCAGATCTTGATGATTGACTGTCTGGGACCACCGAGCCGCTTAGCCTCTTTATCCAAAGAATGAATCATCCAGATCGAGAAATCAACATTGACTCTTTTTTGCTCCTGTTCAGGTCGTCTGGCTTTTGAAAGGTCCAGGTGCTTTACAACACTCTTTCCCTCATCAAACTTCTTGTCGAAATCTTTAGCTTTCATATATCTCAATCTCCTCATCTCTCGCCCGGCGCACAGAGATAATCCTTATGTTCTCGCCACGATATGTGATAACTCCTGACCAATGCTTTAGTGCTATCTTTCCAACAACTAAAAACCCCTGCTCATCAGTTGTTTTTGCCTGAATCTCTAATAAGTTGGAATCCTCCCAAAGCGCTTGGGCTTCAATAAAATCAATCCCGGTCGTTGTAATCCTTGCTCCCAGGAGAACTGCCACTGAAAAACATCATTTGGAGGACGTCTTTTTCCACCGGCAGACCCAGTGATAATCAGTGATGTCCGGTTAGGTTTTTGCATCACTTGATTTTCTTTGTTCTTTGGATGTTCTGCCGTCAGATCATGCCGATCCGTGGCAACATAATATTTGGTTCCAGCAATTTTGTAGCCAATGATGACTACCATCAATTGACACGAGGTTTCCCAATTCTTTGTGTTCTTTAGGAAGGACAGTTGCAGCCTGTTGATAAAGATTTTCAAAAAGAAATTGTAATTGTTTAAGCCCCCGGTGGTTGATTGCCTCAGAAAAGCTGCTACGACTTATCCCTCCATCTGGAGCAATGTTTTGTTTGGCAAAATCACTTTCTTTCATATCCTGAATCAAGTGGCGCGCTGATTTATGCTCCTGAAGATGAAAGTTGTGCGGAGACGGCCACTATATTTGCACGGGCTTAAAAATTCTTCGGTAAAACCCTAAATTTTAACGAACCGGGTTGATTATTTTTTATACCTATATCCCTATATTCAGCGGCAGCAACAATGTATTTGGTATCTGCAGACTTAGTGCAAAACCATGTTTGAGATAAAACGCTTCTGCTTTGTCATTGAGCGCATGAACTATGAGAACACGAGCTCCGACCTGTTCAGAAACGTTAATTGAGCGTGCAAGCGCATCCTTGAGTAGGCCTTGACCAATACCTGCCGCCTTACAACGGTGATCTACAGCCAGACGACCAAGAATCAGAGCAGGGATAGGATCGGGCATATTCCTTCTGATCCGTCCTTCTGCCGCCCCCCGGGCAATACTTCCGGCGGCAATAGCGTAATAACCAACAACCTGATTGCCATCACAGACCACATAAGTACGCGAACTACCGCTATACTCATTTTTCATTGCACTACGAATCAACCATTCATTGAGCGAGTCAACAGCACAATCAAAACAGATGGTTTGGTGGTCTGCAGCCAAGGATACCGGCGCGCTCAATCTTCCCATGGTGCCTTGTCGGCCAGAAGCCTTTTAACAACTTTGTTTTCAGTCAACGGTACATCCAGAGCAGCCTCAAATGCATTAAATGTTTCTTCGTCCAACACAAAGTAACGCCGATCGCACAGGACATGTTCAGCCTCACGACAAGCCGCTTCAAGTATAAAATCGGTTAAATTTTTATGCGTTGCGGCGCAGGCACGATCAATCAGTTCCCGCTGAGCAGGAAAAGCACGGAGATTGATTGCTGATGTGCGCCGGGTTGCAGCAGTATTACCATGCACCATGATTCTATCTCCAGTCAAAAAGTATTGTCTACACAAAAACCATACGTAACCGTATGGCTATTGTCAACACAAATATTTTGATGGAAGAAAATATGAGAATCATTTTTGAATGATAGCGCTGTCAACTTCAGAGCGCAGGGGCGGATTCATTTTAAAGTTGGTATCATAGTCAGCCGCGGAGCGTGAAGATTAATTGGTATATATTTTTTAAAAAATGTGAAATCTTTATCAGTAGTGAATATAGGCATGTTGTGTCTTGTTGAAACTGCACAAATCAAGAAATCTATGTTTGAGCCTTGAATGCCTTTGCTGCGAAGGAAATTGAAATATTCAGCCGCCAGCTCAAAGTCTTCTAATGTCAGACCTAAATCAGGAAACGCAGCTAATATTTTTTTTAGTTTTGTGAATTGTGACTTTTTTTTCACTCCTGAAAGAATTTCTTGACGAATTGGGCCAATAACTTGGACTCTTACTTCTTTGATTAATTCTTGAAACTCAATTATTTCAATGCTTGAATCAAGTTGTTTTTCTCGACGGAGTGCCAAGGACCAAATACATGTATCGACTAAGACTTTCATTTAACTTTCCGTTGTTCCTTATACTTATAGTCAGATTCATATTCGATCTTTCCAAATAGATCTATAATTTCAACCTGTTTCCGCCTTTGGATGTACTCATTAAGTGCTTCTGTTACCACTGCTTTTTTTGTGCGGTGATGGCCAATTATAAGTGCTTGTTCGATTAAATTGTCGTCAATAGCTAAATTTGTGGGCATAATTACACCTCCTTTTTACACATTGAAATATAGTTTATCATGTGTAGCCATGGAGAGCAAGAAAATGATCAATAATATTTACGCATATCGTTAAGGATACCGGGCAGTAATATTTTTTTTGTATTCATGACCGGGTTTAACCCGTAAAGAC
>JAQICW010000151.1 GCA_027858355.1 Desulfobacula sp. | reverse complement strand
TTAAAATTTATCAAAAAAGATCATATCGTCTTCTACTCCAAGATCGTATAATGCATTGATAATAGCATTGATCATGGGGGGCGGACCGCAAAGATAGAATTCTATTTGGGTGGGATCTTCATGCCGGCAAAGATAAGTATCACACAGATGGGTGTGGATAAAACCAGTAAGGCCATCCCAGTGGTCTTCTTCATCCGGGTTTGAAAGGGCGATATGATAGCTGAAGTTATCATGTCTTTTTTCTAGATCCTTGAAAACATCGTCATAAAACATCTCTTTTCTGGATCTGGCACCATACCAGAAAGAGACCTTCCTTTTTGTATGTATTCCATCAAGCTGATGGAGGATATGGCTTCTTAACGGGGCCATGCCAGCTCCGCCGCCGATAAAACACATTTCATTGTCTGTATCCTTTGCCATGAAATCCCCGTAAGGACCGCTGATGGTAACCTTATCCCCGGGTTTAAGGCCAAAGATGTAGGAAGACCCTAATCCGGGCGGGATGCCTTCGGTTCCCGGAGGCGGGGTTGCGATCCTGATATTCAACATCATGATTTTATTGTCATGGGGCGGGTTAGCAAGGGAGTATGCCCGAAAACCCTGTTTAATTCCCTTTGCTGTGAGTTCCAGAAAATTGTATTTTTTCCATTCACTCACATATTTGCTTTCAATATGAAAATCTTTGAACATGAGATCATATTCAGGCACATCTATCTGGATATAGGCACCGGCCTTAAAATCAATGGGGGTTTCTGGCCTGAGTACCAGTTCTTTGATAAAGGTCGCCACATTGTGATTGGATACCACTTCTGCATCCACTTTTTTTATGCCGAAAATAGACTCGGGTATTTTAATTTCAAGGTTATCCTTTACTTTTATTTGGCAGGATAATCGCTTATTGGCAAGCTTGTCTTTTCTTGTCAAATGGGCAAGCTCCGTGGGCAGGATGCTGCCGCCGCCTTCTGTGACTTCACACTTGCACATGCCGCATGAACCTGAACCGCCACAGGCAGAAGGAAGAAAGATGTCCTTTTGGGACAGGGCTGATAAAAGGGTGGGATTACCGGAAATTTTCAGTTTTTCATCCTTATTCCCATTAATGGTGATCTCAAATTCACCCTTGGTGGTGACCTTTGATTCAACAAACAGGAGCACGGTGACAAGGATAAAAATTACACCTGAAAAAACCAATATACTGAGAAGATATAACACTTTTTGCTATCCTTAAATATTTATGGTTATCACCTTTTAAAGGGTTATCCCGGAAAACATCATAAATGTCATGGCCATAAGGCCTGCAATAATCATGGTGATGCCAAATCCCTCCAGGTCTTTAGGAACATCCGAATATTTGACCTTGTTCCTTATGGTTGCCATGGAAACAATGGCCAGCATCCAGCCGGTTCCCGAACCTGCTCCAAAAACAATAGACTCAATAAAAGTATAATTTCTTTCCACCATGAAAAGTGATGTCCCAAGAATGGCACAATTAACGGCAATCAAAGGTAAAAACACCCCTAAATTAGCATAAAGCAGGGGGGAATACTTATCAAGAATCATTTCAACGGCCTGCACAATGGCGGCGATAACGGCAATAAAGGTGATGAATTTTAAAAAGCTTAAATCAAGGTCGGGCAACCCTGCCCAGGAAAGAGCCCCCGGGGCAAGCAGTCCGTGATAGATGATCCAGTTGACAGGACTTGTCACTGTCAGGACAAAAATGACAGCAAATCCAAGGCCTGTGGCAGTCTCAACATTTTTTGAGACCGCGATAAAGGAACACATTCCCAGAAAATAGGCCAGAAGAATATTACCGATAAATACAGAATTAATAAACAGACTTAATAGATCACCCATAGCGGTTTCCTACCTTTCTTCTTTTGACAGTCCGGACAGACTATTTTTCAGCCAGACCAGCATCCCGATAATGAAAAAAGCCCCGGGTGCCAGCACCATCAATCCCATGTTCTGGTATCCGGCATCAAATAGAAATTGCGGGATAATGTTGAACCCAAAAAATTTACCTGATCCTAAAAGTTCTCTTAAAAAAGCCACAGCCATCAGCACCAGGCTGTATCCCAGCCCGTTCCCAATACCATCAAAAAATGAATCCAAGGGCTTATTGGCAAGAGCAAAGGCTTCGGCCCTTCCCAGAACAATACAATTTGTGATTATCAGTCCAACAAAAATAGACAATTGTTTGGAGATATCATAAAAAAAAGCTTTCAATATCTGGTCCGTTACAATGACAAGTGAGGCAATAATGGCAAGCTCTGCAATGATCCTGATATTAGAAGGGATTTTTTTTCTTAAAGAAGATATCAAGAGACTTGAAAAGGCGGTTACCATTGTCAAAGCAATCCCCATGACAATGGAGGTTGACATTTTGACCGTGACGGCCAGGGCGGAGCAAATCCCCAATATCTGGTAGGCAACGGGATTCTCCTTCCAGATGCCTTTGGCGATGATATCTATATAGCTTGTTTTCTCCTGGGACATGGAAATCATCCTTTTTGTCTATTGAACGCTTTTTGCGGGCACATCTTTTTGAGCCCTGAGCTGTTTCTGCCTAAAGGTAATGGACACTGCTTCATACTTTATAAGGGTTTGTTCTATCCCTTCTGAAAGATACCTGCCCGTCAGTGTGGCGCCTGATATCCCATCCACATAATGGGCTTGTTTGTCTTTGGGAAGATTTGTTGATTTACCTTTTGCAATACCAATGGATACAAATTTATTCTGGGAGTTTAATATTTTTTTTCCTTTAAAATTTTTCTGGAACCAGGCACTTTCTATTTCTCCTCCAAGGCCCGGGGTTTCTGAATGACTGAAAACCGAAAATCCTGATACGGTCTGGCCATCATTTTCAAAGGCCAGATATCCTTGTATTTTTCCCCATAATCCCCTGGTATTGATGGGAAGGATATATCCTTTAAGGCTTCCATTTTCCTGATAAAAATAAAGGGACAGGGAATTGGGAAGGTTAGTCTCAATGACTTTTCCCTGGCCATCGACCATGACCTCCTTGATATGGGTATCATAAAGTTCATTTATTTTTTCTTTGGAAGGCTTTTTGCCTTTAATCAGATCAGCAGCCTTCAGGATATTGATTTTCTTATCCAGTTCCATGTTGGCCTGTTGAAATCCCCTTAAACCGCCTGCAGTTACCGCAATTAAAACACTGCAGATAACAGAAAGCAGCAAAGCAAACAAAATAACATTTTTCCTGCTGTTTTTATCTTGATTTTTATTTGGGGTTTCAGACATTGGGTATCCTCTTTGATACAGTATATTTCATCACAATTAAATCCAGTAACGGGGCAAATACATTCATAAAAAGAATGGCAAGCATGGTGCCTTCAACAAAGGCCGGGTTGACCACCCGGATGGTAATGGTTAAAAAACCGATTAAAAAGCCGAAGATCCACCTTCCCGGATTGGTCCCGGGCGCACTTACAGGATCTGTTGCCATGAAGGATATGCCAAATAAGAACCCACCGGCACAAAGGTGATATAAAGGGCCGGCATTCATCCAGGAGTCGCTGCCACCTGGAATCAGATAAAAAATGATGGATGTAACAATTAAGCCTGTAATCCCTCCGATAATAATCCTGAAGTTTGCAATTTTTGTGATGATCAAAAACAAAGCCCCAAGGATACAGCAAAAAGCCGAGGTCTCTCCTATACTTCCAGGCACAAGCCCGAAGAAAAGATCAGCCAGGGAAAAACCTGAATTGGAAAGGGCCGCAGTTATTTTTTCACCTTCCGGAGCCAGAATTGACAAAGC
>JAQICW010000577.1 GCA_027858355.1 Desulfobacula sp. | reverse complement strand
TCAATCAGATCTAATTCCCCGACAGACACAACACGCGGCATAAAAGTAATCTCCATAAAAATATAGCGCGACACTAAAGAGCGACATTAATATGTCACGCTTTAGTGTCGCGCGTCAATAAAAAAAGACAGGTTCTTAAATTTCAAGGATAGATATGCAGTGGTGTATCAGTTTAGCCGCCCAAAAGTTACAAGCATATTTGTCTGATACTGAAACCAAGGCATTTTATCGGGCTCAGATAGAAGCATTTATGAAATATGGTTTTAATAAGAGGAAAGCAACTGTGTCTACTCAGGAAACCATCACCTGCACATCAAAACACTTCCTATCGAATAAACGGGTGTACTTCGCCTTTTTTCATATTGGGTACTTTATTACGAATTGTATAAACAGTTTCAATGCTTGACCGGGCATCCTTCAATCCAAAGCCATCTCCAGCGAGAATACCTTCATAGCTTAGTGTATGCAAGTCTGTGAATCCTGTGCTGAATTCTATCTCTTTTCCATCGATTTTTATGGATCGGTAAGTTCTTTGACCAGCGGTCCTGATATTTTCAGGTAGTGTGGCTTCATCAACGCTTAAAAACCATCTGACCCTTGCATTCTCAAGTTCAAGAAATCCTGCTGATTTATCAGACTCAAACAGGTGTACCTCATTATGCTGAACATTACCAAAAATCCATATCAACATATCATAGAAATGAATTCCAATATTTGTTGCAATCCCCCCTGATTTTTCACTATACCCTTTCCAAGATCGGGAATACCAATTTCCCCTGGATGTAATATAGGTTAAATCAATTTCATATTTCCTGTCTTTTTTTTGAGCATCCACCTGCCGCTTCAACTCAATCAAAGATGGATGAAGCCTGAGTTGGAGAATATTAAAAACACGTGCGCCGGTTTCTGTTTCAATTTCCTCAAGACCATCAATGTTCCAAGGATTCAATACCAGCGGTTTCTCACAAATTGCACATGCATTGTTCCTCAACGCAAATCTGATATGGGCATCATGCAAATAATTTGGAGAGCAGATACTGATATAATCTATTTTTTCCCCTTTGCGTCTTTTTTTGTCGATATGTCTGTCAAAACGCTCAAACTCCGTAAAAAAATCTGCATCAGGAAAGTAACGATCAATAATGCCCACACTGTCATTGGGGTCAAGTGCTGCGGCTAAAATATTACCAGTTTCTTTGATTGCTTTCATATGCCTTGGCGCCACATACCCTGCAGCACCAATTAATGCAAATCTTTCCATATAATAAATTCTCCGGGTTCATTTTTAAAAATAAGTGCAAACAAAATCAGCTGCACTCTATATATTTACAAATTTCAAGCTGATTATTTTCGGACAGGTAGGGATGCATTGGGACACTGAATACTCTGGAAGAATAATCTTCTGCCACGGGAAAATCTCCATTTTCATAACCCAGATCAGCAAAAACTGTTTGTAAATGCAACGGCTTTGGATAGTACACCGCTGTGGGAAAACCTTTTTCCTTGAGTCTATTTTGTATGGTTTCTCTTGTTTCTTTATTTGGTGCAAGCAAAGCATATAGAGCCCAGGCACTTTTAATCCCGGGAAAAACCCCTGGAAGCGTCAAAAGATCTCCTCTATATGATAATATTTCTGTGTAGATTTTGGCAATTTCACGCCGGGTTTCAAGTTCCCGGGGGAAAATGTCAAGTTTCGGAAGAAGTATTGCCGCCTGCAATGTATCCAAACGGCCATTAATCCCCAAACGGATATTATCATATTTGTCTCTTCCCTTGCCATGAACCCTTATGGACGCAAGTTTGTCTGCCACTTCATCTGAATCTGTAAATACCGCCCCCCCATCCCCATAACACCCAAGGGGTTTTGATGGAAAAAAAGAAGTGCAGCCGGTATGGCCCAATGAGCCCGCCATTCTACCCTTATATTCAGCACCAAAAGACTGGGCAGCATCTTCAATAACAATCAAATCATGTTCAGCAGCAATGTGATTGATACGCTCATAATCGCAAGGAAGGCCAAAAAGGTCTACAGGAATAATTGCCTTGGATTTGAGTCGGCCTGCTTGTGATACCTTTTTAATAGATGCTTCCAACTTGTGAGCAGCGATATTAAAGGTGACAGGATCAATATCAACAAAAACAGGAGTTGCACCAAGAAGCTTGATCACTTCAGCGGTCGCAATAAAGGTAAAAGGTGTTGTGAATACCGCGTCACCAGGGCCTATACCATAGGCCATGAGGGTCATTAATAGTGCATCTGTTCCAGAAGAACAGGTTACAACATGGCGGACATTAGCAAAGGCGGCCAGCCTTTTTTCAAGTTTCGTTACTTCCGGTCCCATGATATATTTTCCGTGCGTTAAAACAGTCCGGATATTTTTTTCTATTTGCGGCAGGATTCTTTGCTGTTGAGCTTCCAGATTCATAAAAGAGATGGGAGCAGATTTTTGTTGAATGGTTTTGTTGCACGCAGAACAGATTAATTCCTGATTCAGTTTTTCCCCGCATTCACACATCCAACCAGTCTGCCGTGCTGGATTCCCCATAACCAATGCGTGATCAGGCACATCCTTTGTTACCACCGCCCCAGCCCCCACAAAAGCATACTTTCCAATGGTTACCCCACAAACAATAGTACTATTTGCACCAAGGCTGGCACCTTTTTTCACCAGCGTCGGCCGGACCTCATTCATCCGTTTAATATGAGACCTGGGATTAAACACATTGGTAAATACCATGGAAGGGCCACAGAAAACGTCATCCTCTAAAGTAACACCTTTGTATAAAGAGACATTATTTTGAATTTTACACCCGTTTCCAATGCAAACATCTGGACCGGCTACAACATTCTGACCCATGGTACAATTCGCACCAATAATGGTATTTTTCATAATATGGGAAAAATGCCATATTTTTGTATTTTTACCGATTGTCACATTTTCATCCAATTCCGTGGTTGGATGAACAAAAAATTCTTTTTCCCCGCATTCCTGCTTAGACATTTTAATTCCTTTCAGGTAAGTATTGGCATTTTCCTGATCCTAACACTATAAAAGGGTGTTGAAACCATTCATTTCGGCATAAGTCACCTGCATGATAATGCTGGCAAAGAACGGGTTCTGCAGATTATGAAAAATACCATTGATATCATGTTCCGGTAATTTACTTTCAATTTGAAAAAGGGTACCAAAATTTTGGAGATACTTTCTGTTTGAGTGGATAGGCATGCCCTGAGAAAAAAATTTTTGTCTGAAATGCGATAATCGAGAAATATGCGTTTCATTCAAAGCTCTCTCAACCATTTGCGAGCACGGTGTGAACAGCGTTTGGATTCTTCAATTAAATTGATATGGCATAATTTTGTATGCTGGCCTGTTTTACGTCCTTTGCCGTGATATCTCACCGCATAAAGTATTTTAGCTACATGATAAAAACTGGCATTTGCCATGGCAAACCGTAAATAGTGATCATAATCGTTTGCAGATCGATAAGCATCATCCATGAGCCCGACTTTTTCATGCCACAGGGTACGATAAAGATGGCTGACTCCTATGTGATACCATTTAACAAAACAATCCTCAAAGCTGTAATCCGGTAGCCGAACCTGTCGGATAATTTGACTATCATCATCGATCAGATTCATATCTGAATAAACAAAATCTGCCCCTGTTCTCTCCAAGGCTGCCACCAAATCTTCAACCATATGCGGGAGGGGAAGATCATCCCCCACAATATAGGTACAATAAAGGCCATTCACACGGGATAGCCCCTCGTTGTAGGTTCGAGTTGCACCGATATCCTCATCAAATGTGAGAATTCTCATTGTACGACCAGAAGGATAAACCTGTCTTTCTTCCCGTATGATATTACCGGATGCATCCATCTCCTTTATAGGCGCAAAGATGAGCTGACTAATTCTATCCTTCAGACTGGAAAGGTAAGCCTTGGTGCCATCTGTCGATCCGCCATCAACAATAATGATTTCCAAATTCGGATAGGTCTGGAACATACAATGATCCACACATGCAGGAAGGTATTGGGCCTGATTAAAGGTAGGAATTACGATTGAAACAAGGGGTAAATCGGTAGCCATCATATTTATTTCTTTTATAAAAGGGAGGTTTTTTTTCAGGATAAAACCGACGGATCGGATCACGAAAACGATAAAAGAGTTCCTCTTCAATGACAGGATCAAAACATCTGGTAAAGTCATGACTCCAATAGAGACGTTGGGTTGGATCACCAGGCGGACAAAATCCCTTTGGCAATGTTCAGTTGACAGTTCACCGCTTATATTAATGTCATGATATGAGCACGAAGGGATATCAATGCTCAAAGACCGAATCAAATGCATGGATCTATTCTCTCCTAAAACGGGTTTTCCCTGGCTTAAGTGACTATGGTTGAAAAAACCAATCCACAGTATGCCTCAACCCTTTCTCCAATGAAACATGTGGACACCACCCCAATTCCTGTTTGGCCCTGGATATGTCGGAAAAATTGCGGGTTACATCACCAGCCAACGATGAGCCATAGTTTATATCCGGCTTCTTTCCCATTTTTTCTTCAAGAAGGCCTGACAGTAATCGGGCTATATCACTGATCGCTGTCTCCTTTTGAGTTGCGATCTGAAATAGCTGGCCACCACAGGGTGAAGCCGCAGCTCTCAAAACGACGGCAATAAGATCATCAATATAAAGGAAATCCCGGGTCTGTGAGCCATTCCCGTTTATGATCAAGCATCTACACTGTATAGCCTGATTAATAAACCTGGCAACTACACTGTTTTTGTTCCCAGAAAGTGGACCATATACGTTGGAGAAACGTAACACCTTAGTTTTGACACCGAAACTTCTGTTATAGGCAGAACAATAAGCCTCACCTGCCAATTTACTTGCACCATATGGAGATACCGGGTGGCAGGCCATTTCTTCATGAAAAGGGGGAACTCCTTCCCCTATGGGTGCCCCGGAAGAGGCAAAAATAAAAGTTTCCACCCGTTGTTGGCGACATGCTTCCAGATAATGAACCGTGCCCATAACGTTGGCTTCCATATCACTCAAAGGATCCTGAATTGATGGCTGGACTCCTGTATTGGCAGCCAGGTGGACCACCACCTCAGCACCCCGGGTTAGACTCAATGCCGCTTCTTGATCCCGAATATCAGCTGTAATCAGTTCCGCCCGATGGTCGGCGGACATGGGGCCTGCCTTGGTAATATCGGTTTCAAAAAAAGGAGTAACCCGGGATAAATCACTTCGGCTGCCCACCGATAGATTATCCACCACCCGTATCGCGTTGGCCAGTCCTTTGGATCGAAGCTTTTTGATGAGGGAAGTACCGATAAAACCGCAGCCTCCGGTAATCAGCCAATTCTTGGGTTCTATCACCATTGAATCCCCTTAAATATCACATCCTGGCGGATATTCTCCTTATGCTCTGCCACAATCCGGAACATTGATTCTAATACATCATCCGTCAGAAAATGAGGGATGACCCCTATATCCTGCAACCCCTGGTAACTTGGGTTGTAATAATGCTTCTCCGCCTCTATTCGAGGGTTTTTAATCTGCTGGATCTGGACCTGATACCCCAACTTTCTGCCCACCCGTTGTATCTTATCTGCCAGATCATTGACACTAAAGGTTTCCATAATCTGATTAAATATCTGTAGTGTTCCTTTCTTTGGCGGATTTTTTTGGGCCAGTTCCACACATTGAAGCGTGTCTTGGATGTTCAGATACCCTCGGGTCTGACCACCGATACCGTATATTGTGAGGGGGTAACCCGTTACTGCCTGGACAATAAAACGATTGAGCACCGTGCCAAAAATCTCATCATAGTTGAACAGGGTGCGAAGTTGTGGATCCAGAATCGTTTCCTCGGTTTCCAGGCCATAAACCGGGCCCTGCATCAGATCAGTGACCCGTAGGCTCCATGTCCGCACCCCAAACCAGAACAGATCCGTATCCATTATCTTAGTGGTATGATAGAGAGAACCCGCCTGCCTTGGGAAAAGAAATGTGTCGGTGCGCCCCTTGTGATTGATCTCCAGCCACCCCTCTTCAATATCAATATTGGGGGTGCCGTATTCTCCCATGGTTCCCAGTTTTATTATATGGGTCGCCGGGGCAAGATCCCGCACTGCGAACATCAGATTGTTGGTAACCAGGAGATTGTTGACCAGGGTATGATTGGCATGTTGATAGCTCATCTGTGAATAGGGTGCCGAAGGCTGCTCTGCATAATGAATTACTGCTTCCGGAACGCCTGCATATTCAGGCCCCAGTGCCCAGGAATAACGGATTCGGCCGTCAAATAGACTTCTCATTAACTCCGGGTTCTGTAAATCACCGATCACTACCTTAATTTCATGGCCGGTTACCTGATGCCAGACCTTGGCCCGCTGGACCAGCGTTGGAATCGGATACAGCATTCCCACATCAAGCTCGGTGCAGCTGTTGCGGCGGAAATAATTGTCCACTACAGTAACATCAAAGCCTCTACGTGAGAAATGCATGGCTGTCGGCCACCCCAGATAACCGTCACCGCCGAGAATGAGGATATGCATTATTCTCTTTCCTTTTTTTTTGTGAAATGATGTTCATCCCCCCAATACCGTTTTGAAGGTTTAAAGGCATAATTATCCTCACCTTCCATCAGATTATTTTCATCAAGAAACAGAATTAGCTCTTTCTTAGAAAGGGGCGCCTCAACACTTGAATTATACGCTTGGCTAACAGTTTCAGAAATCAAGTTCTCATACTCACATGAAATTCCGTGATATAGGGTTTGAAATGCAGGCTTTACAACAAAGTAATTATCCAACTCTATGGTGCGACGGATTTCTTCATCCGTTAAAAGTTCTTCATAAAGTTTTTCACCCGGTTTGATCCCAATAGATTCCAGTTGAATATCTTCCGGCGCATAACCAAAGCGTGGACCCAACTCATTAATCATCACCCCAGCCAGATCCTGAATACGTATAATCGGCATTTTGGTAACAAATACTTCACCCCCACACGCCAGCCGGGCTGAATGAATAACCAGGTTAACCGCCTGGTTAACTGACATAATAAAACGGGTCATTTCAGAGCTGGTCAGAGTGACCGGCCCGCCCTTACGGATTTGCTCCCGAAAAATGGGTATGACAGATCCACGGGATCCTAAAACATTACCAAAGCGGGTTGAGGCAAATATAGAGTTCCCAAGCCCATAATCACTGTTTGCCGCAGTCATTAACCGTTCTCCCATGAGTTTGGATGTTCCCATAACATTGGTGGGATTAACAGCTTTGTCCGAACTTGTAAAAATAGTTTTAGCCACCTTGTTCTGACGAGCCGCTGAAATAACATTCTGAACCCCAATAATATTGGTCTGTACGGCTTCAAACGGCGAGCGCTCACATAGGGCCACGTGCTTAAAGGCAGCAGTATGAAAAACGATATCCACCCCTTGCATCACCTGGTTTAATTTTTCACTATCCCGAATATCTGCAAGTCTGAAGACTGAATTGGAGTATTTGCTGAATTGCTGCTCCAGAAAAAAAAGCTCGCTTTCATTATTGTCTATAGCAATGAGTTCACCCACCGAATAATCGCAAAGCAATTGCTTTACCAATACTCGGCCAATGGTACCGCAGGCGCCTGTAACTAAAACACGCTTGTTTGAAAAAGAGAACGTCATCATAAAAAAGCTCCTGCATCCTTTTTTTATAGCATCACGAGCAAAATCTGCCACCAAACTACCTATTGTATTAAAAAATCTATCATACAGGCAAGATATAATGCAGCAGTCCCGTTGGGAAAGGCAATGATCCACACAAACCGGTAGGTATTGGTCTTGATTAAATGTGAGTATGACAATTGAAACTTTTTTTTCCATATATTGATCTGTTATTTATTCTTCTTAAGTAAAAAGTTCCCCATCACCAAAACATCCATACCGCTGCTATAAAAACATCTCACAGCATCTGCAGGCGTACAGACAATGGGTTCACCTTTAATATTAAAAGATGTATTGAGAAGGATACTCTCTCCGGTAAACTCCTTGAATGATTCAATCAATCTGTAATATAAAGGGTTATCCTGTCTGGATAGAATCTGGGGACGAATCAGATTGTCAACATGAGCAACTGCTGGAAATTTTTCCAAAACATTGCCCAATGATTCAAAGGCAAGAACCATATATTTCCCTTCTTCATCCTGTGCCAGGTACTGATCCCGGTCTTCCTCTAAAAGAGTCGGACAAAACGGACGAAACGATTCCCTAAACTTCACATTTCTATTCACATAATCCTTGTTTTCCAATCTGGAGCTGCGCATCAGAATGGACCTGTTTCCTAAAGCTCTGGGCCCCATCTCCATTCTTCCCTGAAACCACCCGACACATTTATGATTGGCAAGGTAATTGGCAACCTTTTTTAAAAGGGGCTCGTCATCAAGATTTTCATAGTCCAGTTTCTGTTTCTTTAAAAACTGATGAATTTCATCATTTGAATATTCAGGGCCCAAATAAATTGTCTCCAGCTTTTCCGGAAGAGTGTCGGAATTGAATTGGCTTAAAGCTGTCAAAGCCGCCCCCAAAGCGAGCCCGGAATCTCCCGGCTCCGGCGTTATATAAAGTTCTTTGCACTCTGAAAGGTTTGCAAGTTTTCGGTTAAGAAGAATATTGAGAAAAACACCGCCGCTGACACATAAATTTTCAATACCCTTTAATTCCATCCAATGCTGAACAAGATTGGTATGCTCGGTTTCCAGTATTTTTTGGGCGGTTGCGGCAATGTCTTCTTTTCTATATTGGCCAAACAAATCCTCAATAGCATGGGCATCCTTTAAAAACCACTGATTACTCCCCCTTAAAAGGAAACTGCCAACCTCACCGAAATCACGGGGTTTGATTAATTTACCCTGGTGGTAATTGGGAGAAAAAGGGAGCAGGTCATCCATTGCAGTCCCAGGATTGCCGGTGGAGGCAAGTGCCATTGTTTTTCCTTCCCCATCCCCATGGATCCAGCCCATTGCTTCCGTAACATTGCTGTAAAACCATCCTAAAGAACCTGATGAAGGATATTTTTGAATGAGTTCAATTTTCCCATTTTCACCTGTCCAAACAGATATTGAACAATCATCCCCAACTCCGTCACTGACCAGTATCAATGTGGTGTCACTAAACCCGGACAACTGATACGAGATGGATGCATGACATAGATGATGATCAAATGACAATATGCGGGTGTCCTCTTTTATTCTAAACCTATTCTGATAAGAGGGAACAATAAAATCATCCCGGCCTGTGTCAAACACTTTATGGAAATCATCATGAAGATGCCGACCTGAAACCGCAATAATGTCTATTTCGTCAATTGATAAATTCCCCGTCTCCAGACAAAATGCCAACGATTGAAAGGGGGGATCAGAAGCGTGTTTGATACGATTAAGTCTTTCCTCTGAAACAACGGCAATGATCCTTCCATCAACAATTAAGGCCGCATTCGAGTCATGCCCGAAATGAATACCCAAAAGTTTCATTGAATTATCTAATGCTCCGCTTAAAATTATATGTTAATCCCATTGACGCAAGTCCTCCATTCAAATATATCATTAAACAACAACGAACTATTTTAACCTGCCTTGCGATTACTTCTACCGCTTCCAGCCAAGACCTTTCCTTTAATTTATTGGGCAGAAGATACAGAATCAAAGCGATGTCGATGAATCCGTCTCTCCGGTATGAACAATTTAGCCATGCGTTTTTACCATTTGGCCTCATTGAAAAAATCTTTTTGTTAGGTCTAAAATTAAAAAAGCATCTATTGCAATACCTTAAAAATTACCTGTTTCATTAATTCTACAGAACTATTAATGTCAAAATCACGGGCACGTTTTACTGCTAACTCAGACATTTGTTTATACAATGCAGGAACTTTCAACTCACTTAATATATTTGGAATTTTATCGAACGCCCTATCCTTGAAAATAAAACCAGGAGGAGAATCGCCCATCAAAATAGGGATATCACCTATTCCAGGTACAATAGCTGGAAGGCCGCATGCAAATCCTTCCATAATAGCGTTGGGCCACCCCTCGGATATAGAAGTCATGAGCAATACATCATAGTTATTCAAAAACGCTGCTGCGTTGGCAATATATCCGTGAAAAAACATCGGCAATCCTTCAGCGGCTCGGCGAACCTCATCGGCACATGACGGGAATTGCTCAACCCCGCCAAGATGAAGTTCAATTTCTCCGGAAACCAACTCACTATGGAGGGCTTCTATCGCTGCTTTGTGATTTTTACGGGGAGCAATGTTTGCGAGCATGACAACCTGCAGACTCCTCTTCTTAGTCAGGGAACGAGGCTTCATTGGAAAATTATCAAGGGCAAGGGCATTATAAATTATCTCTCCACCCGGGATATGGATATCCAATGCCATACAAGGTGTTTTTAGACACGGTCCACTGAAAAAGACGTGATCAGCCATTGATATGGCCAATGTATCAAGTTTTCGGTCAAAATGTCTAGAATTCCCATCAAACCATCGCAGGTAGTTTCGCGTATATACAACCGGAGCCGGGTGACTGGTCAGTAGAGGAACAACCTCTTTAAGATACCGATTGGTCCGTACAATAAAACAATCAATATCCTCTTCTTCCAACATTTTTTTAAGCAGTTCGACACCACCAACTTTGTTCACTACACCAAGTTCGTTCAACCCATCCTGAATGGCTCCGGGGCGATATGCCCAGCAGATCTGATCAAAATCAGCATTCAAACGCTCGACGAGCATAAGATGCTGGCGTTCGACCCCGCCGACCTCAAACGCGTTGAAAAGATGAAATAGTCTTGGATGCTTCCCTTTATCCATTTAAACAATCCCCCTACCTAATGATATGTGTGTGTTCGTTTCGATGCAGCAAACAGATATCACGGCAATAAGAAATCTCATCCGAAAGGATCTGTTTTCTTAAACGCTGCATAGTGGCTCCGTTCCATATCTCATCAAACGGTTTCTCAAAAATATTACCCAGGTTGTGTTTCAAATTCCTTGACAGAGAACACCCGACAACAACATTTCCCTTAAGCCGTTCTATTTCTATTCCTTCTGTGGGCACATTCAACATGATTCTATCCCAAAAAAAATGACATTAATATGAGCTATTATCAATGTCAGGGTCAAAATAGGATTCGACACGCATGGTCATCCCATCTTTCCTGACAATTTTTCGAAGTTTTTTAATCATAGGGTAGACTTCCTGGGGAATACCATAAAATCCATTGTGCCGCGTTAGAAATCCTTTTTCAGGAGGGTGCGCTCCCAACCCCAGTGAAGTTAAAGTCCAGTGATCAACCCCGATGGAATCCAGTCTGCGATAGATCTCTTCAAGGGAAGCAAGTGAATGCCGGGTAATGATGGTATTGACAGTGAATTTTACATCTCCCCCTCGCTGCTCTCTCAATTGGATCAATCGTTCAAGATTTGCCAACACATTACCAATTTCATTTTTACCGCATAAATTTTTATATTCTCCGGGATCTAAGGTGTCCACATCTGTGGCAAATGCGACGAGATTTGAATCTATTATCTGCTCCAGTT
>JAQICW010000641.1 GCA_027858355.1 Desulfobacula sp. | reverse complement strand
AAACAGGAGACAACGGACAAATTTGACCATCTTATTCCAGTCTCGGGTATTCTTTACCAATGATACTATCAATCACTGAAAGCCGGTAATGGTATGATCTGTTATAATACTGCAGGCCGCCATATTCATGGCTGTTGGGAAGGTATCATTTGAAGACTGGGATTTATTTACATCATCATTGGGATGAACAAGGCGCTTTGACTTTCCAAGCTCATTGCCAAGCAGCACATGGGCCCTGTTGGCAATGACTTCATTTACATTCATGTTGGACTGGGTACCAGATCCCGTCTGCCATACATTCAGGGGAAAATGGTCATCAAGGGTGCCGGCAATAATTTCATCACAGACCTTTCCAATGATATCTTTTTTTTCCCGGGACAGCACGCCAAGGTCATGATTCACAATTGCTGCCGCTTTTTTCAATATCCCAAAGGCCCTGATGATTTCCAAAGGCATCCTGTGATTTCCAATTTTAAAGTAATCTAAAGACCTCTGGGTCTGTGCACCCCAGTATTTATCCAAAGGGACATGAATATCACCCATGGTATCTGTTTCTATTCTTGTCTTCATGAAAATCTCCAGATATTATCTGTTATGGATGCACAAAAGGTCACACTTTTGTATTGCCTTATAGAACGGTCAGGTCATATTTATATGGAATATTATAACTCAAATGAACGGCTGAAAAGATCTTCAATCGCTTTTTTACCTTCATCGGAAAGATTTCTGGTGCCCGTTCCACAAAAAGTCTCATGCGAAATTACAGGTTCTTCTTCCTTCCATTCATTTTTTTCCCATGTATACCACTTATTCTCACCCTGATCAAAAACACTTACGGGCCTGTTAAAAAACTTGGCAAGCTCAACACCCCAGCCAGTTCCGCCTTTAACCGTTTTGTCAGACTGAATCCAACCTATTGCAAACACCTGATACCCCTTATTGACCATATGAAAAATGGTCTGAAAAACTTTTCTGATCTTATCGGCCTGTGCATATCTCCTGCCCATTCGTGCAGAGACTATCTCCATGCTGATATTGCCCTTTTTCAGTTCTGCATCACTAAGCATGGTAATGTTCTTCTCCCTGGAACATGTATGTCCTTCAAATGAAAAATTTATTTCATTGATGCCATATTTTTCTGCGCATTTGCCAAAGGTTTCTTCTGCACCTTTAAGGCCCCCACTGTAAAGACTATACTTTTTATTACTCATAATTATTATTTCTCCTTTTGCACTCATTTTATTAGCGTTCAGTTAATATAAACTTGGATTTTTCATAGCAACAATTTTTTTTTGCCTGTCAGTAATATAAATGCCTGAAATTAAAAGAGCACCAAACAACAGGGTGATCAACAACATAAACCTGTCTCGTATAGTACGAGGATACAATCTTTTAAGCATAATCATCTCCCTTTACATTATGAATAAGCACATAGACATTCTTAACACCAATCGCTTTGGCAGGCAAATACTTTATTCCCAATAGCTAATGGCTATCCCTGCGATATTTATCAACCCGTTAATCCTGAAGCAAAAGCATATTACAAATATTCAGATAAAACCTCCTTTTTCTTGAATTTTCCATGCTTTAAGGGTATGTACAATTAAAGATGAAAAAGCAAAACGGTTACTCATAAAGACGTCTGAGGTTTATTATGTTTGGTATTTCCATGCGGACATCTTCTTCCAGAAATACCGGCATCAGGTCATTTTCGACCCTGTCGGCTTTTATCATATTCTTGCTCGTTTTAATTCCGCTTCTTGCTGCAACCGGTTATTTTAGTGTATCTCTGCTTCGCAAAGAAAATCAGCGTGAAACGCACGAGCTTAGTATAGAGCTGCTTTCAAAGCAGATCGAACTTATTTTCGGGCAGCGTCTTCGGGTGATACAAACTTTGGCCAAAGACAGCCTGGTCATTGACGTATTGAAAAAAAAAGCCGAATCCAAAGGTCCGAGAATCCAGTTATTTTTAAATACCGCGAATGAGGTATCCCATACCGATGTGATCTATATAATTGACCGCAGCGGGACTACCATGTCCAGTGCAGATATAGATGGCCTTTCACTCATAGGATTCAATTACAAATTCAGACCATATTTTCAAAAGGCCATTGTCGGCCGGATAGCAATGTTTCCGGCACTCGGGGCAGTTACCAAAAAAAGAGGCCTGCATTTAAGCGCTCCTGTATATGATGGTATTCAAAATACGCCGATTGGAGTGATCGTCTTGAAAATCGGAATATCAGAGGTCGAATACCTTTTAAAAGAAAAGAATGACAAGATTGCTGTTGTTTCATCGGACGGAATAATCATTTCCAGCAATCAACCCGAATGGATGTTTAAAGCCATACGATCAATTCCGGAAAAGACACTGGAGAGACTGAAACAAACCCGCCAGTTTGGTGAGGTTAAAATTAAACCGCTGGGTTTAAATATTTATAACAAGGACCGTGTTTTGATAAACCGGCAATCATATTATGTTGCCAGAGCACCTCTGTCTATTCCCGGATGGGAGATAGTTTCCTTACAGAAAAAAGATCCCTTAATGCCACTACCATCCTTTCACCAATACCTTTTAGGAACAGCCATCGGCATAACCGGCGGTCTTGCAA
>JAQICW010000562.1 GCA_027858355.1 Desulfobacula sp. | reverse complement strand
GGACATAAGCCGGGACACCCAGTAGAATAAGGCTCTTCTGGAAAGCCCTATTCCTGAGGCTTACCTGCTGGATGACTCTCATAAACTGGTTCAAACTGTCCCGCTTTACGTCGGTAGCCTTTTTGATCAAGACCGGTATGCTATCTTTGATGCATATGAGGTTTTTATCCTGTGTGGACGAAATATTCTAAGACCAACCGGTACTCTTGAAAAAATTACAACACAAGACATCTTAAAAAGATATGGTGTGCAGCTGGAATAAGCTTAAAAAACACAATTTGAAATAATCACCATACTACCACCAGTCCGTGCCTTCCTATGTCCGACCCTTCTCAATAACCTGTGAAACAATGAATTGTGAAAATGGCAGCACCTGCATTTTTATATTTCTCCACCCAAAACTTATACCTCACCACTTTTATATGGTGCCATGCCGCCATAACTCACGCCTGCCACATTATTGTTCTGATCTGAGCTCACCTTATGGCAAATATCCAGAGAAGGAAAGCTGACCCCTGACCTGAACCCTGACCCTCCATATGACCGTCAAGAAACAGCACCTTTATATGCCATCAATAGTTTTTCAATCACCTGTTTTCCTGAGAAAAATCTGGATCTGGTTATGCCTTGCTTTATCAATTTTCCCCTTAAATTCTGGTCGATTTGAATCTTGGCCATGGCATCGCAAATATCATTAATATTTTTTCCATTGAAAAAGAAAGCTGCCTCACCTGCAAATTCCCTGACGACCTCAATGTCAGACACGGCAACCGGGCATCCACACGCCATTGCCTCAATTACAGGAATCCCACAACCTTCAAACAAAGAGGGAAAAATCAAAGCGCTAGCACCAGAGTATAGCAATGGTAGTTCATGATAAGCAAGACGGGGCAACCAAATCACATCTTTATCTAAATTGAGTTTTTTTATTTCGGCCTTGATCAATTCCTTTGTTATCCCGGTATCTGTTCCTGAATCTCCTCTCAGAACTAGAGGCCATGGATTTTGCCCTTGTTTTTTTAAATCTGAATAAGCGTTAATCAGACGGATATGATTTTTATGGGGATAAAAATTTGCCACATACAGCCAAAACTTTTCCGGCAGCTGATATTTATTTTTAAATTCTTTTATTTCAACCCCTTGAGAAGGCTTGAAGGACTCGTTTATAATAACTGGCAGAACATGCAATTTGTCTGTTTTAGGTTTTAAAATTTGGATAATATCCAAAGCAGTGGTATTTGAAATCGGTAATATTGATTTTGCCTTTCTGGCTGTGATATTCAGCACTATTTTTAGGTACAAGTGCTTAATTTTGGAATAAGAACCAGGGTTACGCAAGGGGAGAAGATCATAGATCGTTACCAATCCTGGAACCAATAAAAACGGGGACACCATATTGGCAAACCAATGAAAACAATCAATTTTATGCTTCAAGACATAATAGTGAAGAATTGTATTTTCATACAGAATCCGATGCCATGCTTTTTTAGGATTAATATTGATTAGAATTTTTTGAAAATTTTCCTGCTCCGGAACCAGGCACTGACTCTGACGGGTTACAAAAACAATATATGTATTTTGTTTGTCCAGATCACCTAAGGCAGAGATTAAATTTTCAACATAATTCCAGACCCCTCCGATGCCATCATGCATGTGTAGAAGATTTAATCCTATGCGCATTTGGGCACTATCCTTTTCTTAAAAAACACCGAGAAATATGTCATGCAGGAAACAGTTAAAATAATATCAGATATAACCGTGGCCCAGGCAGCACCTTTGATACCAAATTGAGGGATGAATATAAAGTTCAATAAAATATTAACTATTGTACAAATCAGGGCAATATACATATAGATTTTTTGCTTGTCTATGGCGATCAGCACCTGGGTTACCATGGTTCCGGGATATAGAGCAATTACCGACAACAACAGGATATAAAAGACACCAATACTGCTTTGGTATTCTTTTCCCAGAAACAGGTCAAATACAAATTCACCAGCAACATACATAATTGGGCAAAGGATTAAAGAGAGAATGATCAACAAGGCCAATAGTTTTTTATAAA
This sequence comes from Desulfobacula sp., assembly GCA_027858355.1. The sequence continues at coordinate 6,441 of JAQICW010000562.1, read as the reverse complement.
ATTCATAAAATTTAATATCCGGCATATTGCCGTATTGGGATAATCTTGAAAATGTGGCTGCCATAATGACTCGGACCAGCAACATAACCCCTTCAATGACCATATAGGCTCCACTGTATATCCCTACATCATTCATCTCCAGATAACCGGCTATCATTATTGAATCAATTCTATAGTAAATAATGCCCAGGCCGCTCACAAGAGCCAAAGGTAAAGCTTCTTTAAGAACAGAGACGATTTTTTCTTTTTTAAATGCAAGCCCGCTATTTTGGAACAGGTTTATTTTCTTTCTGGATATGATCCCTGCAATGCAGATGAATGCTATACAAAGACTCAATGAAAATGAAATGGAAATAGCAGGTGCTGACTTGTAAAGCCCTAAGAATATAAAGCTTGTTAACAGCAGAATCAGCCTTTGTCCCACTAAAATGAAAGATTCAAGCCCCATTGTTTCAAGGCCTCTGAAATAGCTGAAAATAATTGTATTGACAGAAAAAAAACAAAACCCGATCCCTAAAATATTCAGGGTTAAGAAAATATGACTGTCAAAAAAGAAGGAAATAATAAAGATCAAAAAAAAGCCAAAAAACGTAGTACCTATATTTGTTAAAGCAATGGTGGAAAATCTTTCAAAATTTTGCCTTGCCACCCATTTCACTGCCAGATGATCCAATCCAAAACTCATCACCGTATAAAACAGATAGCAGACACTCAGGGAAAAAGAAAAAACACCAAACTCCTGGGCACCTAAAACCCGGGCAGAAACCATTAAAAAAACAAAAAAAAGGAACCGCCCCATGAATTGACCCAACCCCTGAATATAAAAATTGGAAAGAATCTTCTTATCTTTTGTCAATTCATCATATATATTTTTCAAAAAATAAATTTCTATTGTTCCTCGGAAACACGACCAATTACAATTGTCAGATTTGGGTCCAGTGGAATATTTTCGCCATAGTATAAATAACCTATAGCCAGTTGGATCAAATCTCTCAATCCATAGGCAATCCATTTTAATATCCAGTTTTTATGAACACCGGTTTTTTTTGACCTTGCCCCATTGTATACCCCTTTTACTTCCAATTCTGAAAGTTGGGCAATATCTTGAATTTTGGCTCCGGTCAAAGCCGTTATGTGGGTTGCATCACTGTGCTGTAGAAAACGGCCGAACGGGCTGGCGCCATTTGGAACTCGTGTGAGGATCTTTCCATCTTTCCCAAGGATTGTCTGGAAGAAATCAAATAAACTTAAGATTTCTTCCATGGTAAGATGTTCAAGAACATCAAAAAGGAAAATACCATTATATTTTTTATCTGAGCTGCGAACAACCTCTTTGACATCCCCCAGATAAACCATATGACCGCGTTCTTTAGCTAATGCGTAAAAATCACGGTTGATCTCCACACCGGTAATATTAAAACCTGATTCCCGCGCCCATTCAAGAAAAAGGCCTTCGCCAAATCCGATTTCCAGAATATCATCCCCTTTTTTAACACCTGCTCGGGCAGCCTCTATGTCAAAAATTTCTGCGTATTCTTGAAAATTGTTGTTACCATACCAGAGCTTACGTTTCTGATAATTTTGGATTAATTTTTCTTTTATATCCTGTACCAAGATTTTTTCCCTGTACTATAATCATTATTGCGCTTGCTTTCCGGCCTGTTCAGCCTCAACCATCATTCTGGCCACATCACGCATACAATATGATGCTTTCCATTTGAGTTTTTTTTCTGCTTTTGCTGGATTTGCAATGGAAATATCTATATCTGCAGGCCTTTTAAGGTCTGGGTTATACTCCACATAGTCTTGCCAGTTAAGACCGATATGGCTGAAAACCGCTTCAACAAAATCCTGAAGTGAATTTGTCTGACCCGTTGCAATAACGTAATCTTCTGGTTCTTCCTGTTGGAGCATCGCCCACATGGCCTTGACATATTCTGGAGCCCAGCCCCAATCCCGCTGAACAGAAAGGTTTCCAAGCCTTAAAACACCCTTGCCATCCCTGGCAATCTGACAGGCGGCCTGGACTATTTTTTTTGTTACAAAACGCTTTGGCCGAAACGGAGACTCATGGTTAAAAAGCAACCCTGAGCAGGCAAACATCCCGTAGGCTTCCCGATAATTGGCAACCTGCCAGAAAGCTGCTGCTTTAGCAACCGCATAGGGACTTCGGGGATGGAACGGTGTCTTGTCCGAAGCTGACTGGCCTTCTGTATTACCAAAACACTCGCTGGAACTGGCGTTATACAAACGGATGGGCAAATCCATGAACCGGATAGCCTCTAAAAGATTTAGGACTGCCATGCTTATGCTCTCAAAGGTCTCAACTGGCTGTTCAAATGAAAGGCCTACAGAACTCTGGCCAGCAAGGTTGTAGACCTCATCTGGGCAGTATTTTTTAAACACCTGGATAACACTGCGAAAATCGTTCAGAGAAACTGACTCAACCTGCACCCTGTCCCGCACCCCCAACTGGATAAGGTTTGAAAAAGAGGACAGAGAAGCGTCACGGGAGGTCCCAACCACCTGATATCCTTTATCCAGAAGAAAGTCTGCCAGGTAAGAGCCATCTTGCCCTGAAATACCAATGATCAAAGCTTTTTTAACCATAATTTTTATTCGCCCTTTGAAACATGCCCCATTACAATTGTCAGATTTGGATCCAGCGGGATATTCTCACCATAGTATAGATAACCAATTAGCAGCTGGATAAAATCTCTTAATCCATAAGCAATCCATTTTAATATCCAGTTTTTATGAACACCGGCCCTGGCAGTTTCAATTTCAAATATCTCAGCCTGATCCTGAAATTTATTGTGGCCATACCATTGTTTTCGTTTCTGGTAATTCTGAATAAGTTGTTTCTTAATTTTTACCACGGGCATAATCCTTGAAAATATTGTTTAATATGTGAATCATTTTTTATGCAACCAGGTGCAAACAAGCAACACCTCGAGCGCTGGCAGCTTTGTCCTCATCAAAAGTTTTCTTCTTCTGAACATCAAAAACTATTGCATCCCTCAATGAGTCTGGCGAACTTCTATGCCAACCTTCTTTTAAATATCCAAAGTATTCAATCTCATATTTGACAGGGTTAAATGCCTTGACAACTTTTTGGATCATTGGTTCATCAAACACCTGAAACCATCCATGATTTTCAGCACGGCCAAAAGGTACTGAAATGAAACAATCCCCTCCTTTTTTCGATACCCGATGAAATTCTTGGACCGCCAAGATATATCCTGATGTGTCTTGTTCACATTTGGTTTTATTCTCCGTATACAACATTGTATTATCCAGGCCAATGTGTTCTATGGTGGATATACTGATAACAGTATCAAAAACAGCTGAACCAAATTTCATGCCCCGCAGATCGTCAAAAACATATGAAACCGATCGTTTCCAATAGCAGCGTTTTTCTGGTGCCTGTGTACAAATTGTAACATCCGCTTCTGCAATGTGCGGAAGACTCAATAAATATTCATAATTCAGGGAAGAACCAGCATCTAGAATGGAGTTTACCTTATTTGACAAGCGGGAATATATCCACGGATATTCTATAACCCTTTCATCAAGGTTACGTCCATATCCTTTTGGGACAACACCATTTTGCCCAAAATAGCCTTTGTTTATAGCCATTTGGATTGTCCGTTTTTTTTCTGTATGATATCCAATTGTCCAGGGTCTCCGACCCCTGAGCAAATAAAGAGGATACCCTAAACGATCAAACAGCTCTTTGAATTGATATATCATTTTACCTCTCCGAAAACAGAACACAAAGACTGTTTCGGGCAAAACCCTGTATCAAGCATCCGCTTATTATCAAAAACCAGACTATTAGCCAGTTTATTATAAAAGGAATTGATCCAGGCGGCCCTATGCGGGAAAAACAAACCAGCCCCTTTAGTCAGGCATCGTATAAAAAACAGGGGGATTTTTACGATCATTTTATTAGGCTGAAACTTGGAATTTTGAAAAACATGGATAATTTCGTTAAAAGAACATGTCTTCTCATCACAGACATTGAAAACATTAAAACTTGGCCCATTAAGTTTTTCGATCCTACATCGTATAAAATCGACAAGATTCTGTCTCGAAAGTATCGACATGCGTTGTTTTCCTGAACCGAATTTTAAATAGAACATTTTTTGGGGTCCAAATACCCGTTTTTCTAAATTCACACTCCATATTTTGTCATAGACCGGTGCTAACCGAAAAATATCTATTTTATTTAAAAAACCATCATCATATATTTTTTTAAGGGCAATTTCCCCATTCAACTTGCTAAATGCATAATCACTTGTGGGCTGACAGTCTGCTGTTTCATTAATTCTACTTTTTTTTGCCGTTTCCCCATATACAGAAATAGAAGACAAAAAAATAAACTGAACTTTCGAATTAACTCTGGATACAATTTTTGCCAGATTTTTCGTGGCAAAGGAATTTATATTTTCGTACACTGCTTTTTCCAAAGGCTTGAAAATATTTTGATGGGCAATGCCGGCACAATGAACCACCACGTCCGGGGAATAGCTTGTGCAAATTGATTGGAGTATGTCTTTATCCAAAATATTCCCTTTTACGGGAATATAGTTCTTTCCTGGTTCTGCCAGGGGATTTCGATCAAAGGCAATGACCTTAAAGTTTTTCAACAGATTCTGACAGACCGCTTGCCCAATAAAGCCGGCTGCTCCGGTAACGAGAATCGTTTTCATGCCCCCCTTAAATCGACCTTCTTTTGTGTGGCCGATTGACGAGTTGAAAAACTTTAAATATGTATTTGGAAAACACTTTTATCATATTCGTATTCACATTATTTTCCCGGCATGCCCTTACAATCTCTTTATTCAATATCCAATTGCTCTTAAAATCCCGGGTACTGACCCCTCCTGTCCTCATTTTTACCAAAACTTTTGCCAAGCAGCTATAGGATATTTTATAGGTTCCCAAAAATCTTAACAAAAGCTCAAAATCCGAAGCTATAACATAATCCTCTTTAAAGAGTCCATATTTTTCATAACAATCCCTGTTAACAAAAAAGGCAGGATGTGCTGGCATATGGCCATAGGCAAACATCTTTGGGGTGAAGCCCTCAGAATTATAGTATCTTACGATTGTATTCAAATTTTTAGAGGCGACATATACCAAGTTGCCATAAACCGCCTCCACTTTTTTTTTTTCAAACTCTTCAACAACGGCAGAAATACACCCGTTATCATAAAAAATATCGTCTCCGTTCAAAATTCCCACAATTGATCCTGATGCCAAATTTAAGCCCTTGTTCATGGCATAATAAATCCCATTGTCCGGTTCGGAAATAAAATGCCGTAATTTTGAACGGTTCTGTTCTATTATATCCTGGGTACCATCTGTCGATGCCCCATCAATAATAATATGCTCAATAAAAGGATAATCCTGATTTACAACCGATGTTATGGTATCCTGAATCGATTTATAACAATTGAATGTAACGGTTATAATTGATACTTTCATTTTTATTTAATCTTTTTTAGAACTTTGCATGCCTGTTCCAATTTCCCGGAATTACAATTCACTATTTCTTCTTTTAAATTCCTCTTCTGAAAAAAAAGAAATATCCGTAATGGCGGCACTCTGATTCCTGTTTTCTCTAATATTTTTACTAAGTGGTCACTCAAAAATAATTTCACATTCTATGCTAATAAAGTGTAATTCCAATTTGGGAAAATTTCATGTCGTTTGATTCTCAATGATGCCATTTGTTCATTCGAAATTTTTTTGCCTTTTTCATAATGCTTTGTCACAAGATGCGCATCCACCTTTAACCCCTTAGAATTTTTAGTTGTTTTTATATGGTTTAGCATAACTTCGTAATCTCTGAGTGGAACACCTCTCCAATTGTCACTTATTGCACTAAAAAGTCTGTGTTCAATTGGATTCCATTTAGAACATCCTGGTGGATAATGGCATACTGTTATATCTATCTCATATTTATTACATATTTTTTCTTGCAATTCATATTTCCAGACACGTGAACGAGAACTATTACTTCCTCCACCATCAGCCAATATGAGTACTTTAGAATAATTTGAAGAATTTGCACTACCTACCATATCCCACCAACTCGCAATTGATTCAACCGCAAAGGAAGGAGTGTCATAACTTGTCCCGACAAATACTGTCCCTGTATTAGCGTGTATATCATAAATCCCATACGGGTTGCTTTTACCTTTTGCATCAGAAGGATAATCATAGACATTCACATTTTCGGCTTCTCGACAATATATGGCACCAGCATTCTTAAAATTACCAATCAACTCTTTTTTCTTACCATCGACACTAATTACAGAATGATTATTTTTCATAAAATATTCACGCGTCTTGGCAATATATTTAAACTGCTGATCCCTATCCTTCGGGTCAAGCTTTGAGTTCATTTCATTTTTCTTATGATTTACTTTG
>JAQICW010000548.1 GCA_027858355.1 Desulfobacula sp. | reverse complement strand
AATTCGATCTGATGAACCTGAAGTTCGTGTAATTGGTTTGCCATTTCTTCAGGTGAGATTTCGGAAAGCAATTCAGTATTGCCGCCGTCTATGTCAAGTTTTTTTTCAGCGAGCTGTCTGAGTTCGGAATCACTGGGCATATTTTTTTTCCGATCCTTTTGAATCAAATTTTACACGCATTCAGCACCTTTCGAATGGTCTGGGCAATTTCTGATAGATTGATTGGTTTCATGACGTAGGCCGCTAAGCCCAATTCTTTTGCCTTATCTTCATCCACAAGGGCGCTGTGACCGGTGCAGATGATGATGGGAATATCTTTCCGGATGTCCATCAGCTTTTCAGATAAGTTAACACCCGTCATCTGGGGCATGGTCATGTCCGTTATGACCAGATCAAAATGATCGGGATTTAAGGCAAACCGATCCAAAGCATCTTGCGGCGTTATGGCGGTTTCAACTTTGTATCCCAGGCGCTCGAACATTCTTTGCACCATATTTACAATGGATATTTCATCATCCACAACTAATATGGTTTCAGTTCCCCTGGGAATCTCCTGGATTGTTTCTTCTTCAACTGCTGCTTTTCCTTGTGCCAGCGGAAAAAGCATGCTGAATTTAGTGCCTTTACCAAGGGTGTTGTCAACTTTAATAGATCCGCTATGACTCTTGACAATGCCATGCACAACGGCCAATCCCATACCAGAACCTTTGCCAACCCCCTTGGTTGTAAAATAGGGGTCAAAAATTCGGTCAATGATTTTTGGATCTATTCCAAGACCGGTATCGCCAACCATTACCTTGACATACTTGCCGCTTTTCAAGTCAGGATAGTCTTTGGCTGGATGATCGTCTAAAAGCACATTGTCCACAGAGATGGTAAGATTTCCGCCTGTTTGTTCCATGGCATGGGAAGCGTTGATGCACAAATTCATCATGATCTGGTTGATCTGAGTCGGATCTGCAAGAATAGTTTAATCTGTGACAAAAATATCCTGTTAAATATCTATGGTGGTTGGAATCGTTGACCGCAAAAACTTGAGAGCATCTTTAATGACGAGAGCAATTTCCATGGGTTGCAGTTTCTGGTCGGTTATGCGGGTGAAGCTTAAAAGTTGTCTTACAATATTTGCTGCCCTTAGACTGGCCGTCTTGATCTCTTCAAGGTTGGAATGAGCCGAGTTCCATTCCGGGACATCCTCTAAAGCCAGTTCAGTGTTTCCAAGAATAATACCCATAATATTATTAAAATCATGGGCGATGCCGCCTGTCAGGGTGCCGATGGATTCCAGTTTCTGGGCTTGCTTGAGCTGGGCTTCCATTTTCTTTTGATCACTGATATCTCTCAGATCGATGACACTGCCGATAGGATTGCCATCTTTATCCTTGTAAATGGCTCCGCTTATACTAACAGGAATAATTTCTCCTTTTTTGTTATATCGCCAAGTTTCAATACCAGAAAACCATTCCCCGGCCAGCACTTTTTTGATCATCTTTTTTGTTTCGTGCCATGCGTCTTCAGGCACAAAAACCTCCATTTTTTTGTTTAAACATTCCTCCAGGGACCAGCCGAAAAGACGTGTAAAAGCAGGGTTGAAATAAATGACTTTGCCTTCTATGTCGTAGACGACCACTGGGTCGGGATTTGCTTCAAGAACTGTACGGTATTTTTCTTCGCTATTCTTCAAGGCCTCCTCTGTCTGCATACGTTCGGTGATATCATGTACCAATGATGCCAAGCCGACAACCCTGCCATTGGAATCTTTCAAGGCTGTATTGTACCAATCGCACATGATTCGCCTGCCGTCTTTGGTTATGTTCTCGTTTGTGCTGCGAGCACCTCCTTTTTCAGATATCAGATCCTGGAAAATGCCGTCGACCAGTTCCTTCATATCTTCAGGAAGAATAAGTTCAGTAACATGTTTGCCCAAGGCCTCGTCTTTAGTGTAACCGAAAATAGTTTCAGCCGCAGGGTTCCACTCAATAGTCTTGAAATTCAAATCCCAGGAAGTTGCTCCAACCGGTGTGTTTTGAAGATGGGTTGAAAGTTTGTGTTCACTCTCTCGCAGCGCCTCCTCCACCTTCTTACGTTCGTTGATAACCTCAGTGTATATAATAATACCACCGATTGAGCCATCGGATTCATACCATGGACGGCATTCCCAACACGTCCAGTCTATAGAGCCGTCTTCTCTATAATAGGGATCTTCCTCCGCTCTTAACACCTCTCCGGCTAATGATCTTTGATGCACTTCTCTCCATTTTTGAGGAAGATCTGGAAAAACCTCATAGTGGTGTTTACCAATTATATTTTGATCTTTAACCTTGTAGTCCTTAAGATATCGCTTGCTTACATATACATATTTAAAATCTCTGTCGAATACCGCAATTGCACTTCGAGCATGAAAAAGAATATAATCCATCAAATCTTGGGAGTGGATGAGTTGTTCTTTGCTACGTTCGAGATTAGATTCTGATTGCTCTAATTCCTGAATCTTTTTTTCTAATTCCTCATAGGTGGGTTTTTCAGTCATGTGAATCCCCTTTTATATAGAAATGAGATTGATCCCTGGGGCAAAATACTTGCCATAGTCCGCACACCCCCCAAACCATAAAATCAACAGAATGTGTTTAATATTCTGATCAATCTGCATAAAAATCACAGTAATATATATTGTGGTGCAAAGTAAAGAAATTTACAAAACAATGATTCTGCTATATGGGAAAAGGCATAACCAAATCAACTGGCAACATAATTTATTATAGCCCTGAGCTTTCAGCATCATCGGCAGATTCAATATCTTGTGTTTGGGGTAAATTTCATTCATCACACAGATAATCAACTTATAAAAAATTGAAGCAAGCACTGAGCATTTCTGGCTTAGGGTTTGGGTATCCAGAAAACAAAATCCCATTAGAATTTTTTATGTCATGGTAGACATTTTTTGTCTGAATTGATAAAAACAATTGTGGTGAATATTCAAAATATTGTATGCTTCATATAAAAAGGTTGAATCATGAACACGAATGCGAAAATAGATTGCATCAGGCAATTGATGAGAGACAGCAATATTTCTGCTGTTATTATTCCAAGCAATGACCCCCACCAGAGTGAATATGTTGCCGAACACTGGCAGGCAAGAAAGTGGATCACCGGATTTTCAGGCTCTGCCGGAACAGCTGTTATTACAATTGAACACGCCATTTTATGGACTGATTTCAGATACTATATCCAGGCTGAAAAGCAGATCTCAGGTTCATTGTTTGAACTATTTAAAATGGGAGAACCTGATGTTCCCACCGTTGAGAAATGGCTGGCAGATACACTGAAGCCCGGCGATAACATCGGTATTGATGCAAATATGTTCAGCATGGCTGATGTAAAAAAGGTGACAGCAGAGATTGAGGCCAAAGGGCTTTGTCTTAATACGGGAATTGATTTTATCACTGAATTATGGAAAGATCGACCGGTCAGGCCGAATTCACAAGCTTTTTCCCTGGCAAAAAAATATGCCGGAAAAAGCCGTGGTGATAAAATCAGGGAAATCCGCAGGCAGATGGATGCTTTAGGGGCATCATATCATTTAATGGCAACCCTTGACGATATCGCCTGGACCTTGAATCTTCGGGGAAAGGATGTTCATACTAACCCGGTTAATATTGCCTTTGTATTAATAGCTCCTGAAAAGGTGTTTTTGTTTGTCAGCAAAGAAAAAGTGAATGATGCGCTTGTAGAAGAGTTGAACCGGGATGGCATAGATATTCTTGACTACGAGGACATATATGCTGCATTATTGAAAATTCAGGATGATGGAATAATTATGGTTGATCCTGGAAATACAAACTACAGGCTTTATCAGTCCATCAACAAAAAATCTAAGATTATTGAAAAACCCAATCCAGCCATTGCACTGAAAACTATAAAAAATGATATTGAAATCGCTCATTTGAGGCAGACCTTAATAATAGATGGTGTGGCTGTTGTAAGTTTCCTTTTCTGGCTTGAGCATCAGCCTGAGAATGCTCAGCTCACAGAGCTTACTATTGCTGATACGCTTTATGGGTTTCGAAAAAAACAGGATTTGTTTGTTGATAACAGCTTTGATCCCATCATGGCCTTTCAGGATCATTCAGCCATGTGCCACTATTCTGCCAGCCTTGAAACAAATGTGGCCATTGGTGATACAGGCATGTTTTTAACAGATTCAGGGGGAAATTATCTTACCGGTACCACAGATATTACCCGAACCATTTTTCGGGGAGAGCCGTCACAACAAGAAATAACAGATTATACACTGGTGCTGAAAGGTCATATTGCTGTGGCAACAACTTTGTTTCCCAAAGGCACCAGGGGTTTCCAGATTGACACGCTCTCAAGGCAGTATTTATGGCAACAGGGAATGGATTTTGGTCATGGTACAGGACATGGCGTGGGATTCTTTTTGTGTGTTCATGAAGGCCCGGCAAGGATAAGCCCCCATCCTGTTGATGTAAAACTTGAAAAAGGCATGGTGCTTACCAATGAACCCGGTGTTTACAGGGAAGGAGCTTACGGCATAAGGCTTGAAAACATGATTCTTGTGGATCAGGCCTTTGAAAATGAGTTTGGAACATTTATGAAATTTGAGACCCTGACAAATTGTCATTTTGAAAGAAATTTGATAGACATAAACTTGCTGTCAAAAGATGAAAAAGACTGGATCAATACCTATCATGCCAAAGTATATGAAAAGCTGTCCCCCAGTCTGGATAAGGATGTGGCATCCTGGCTCAAGAAAAAAACAAGGCCGATATAAAATTGTTATAAGCTTTTTATCAAAATAATGGGATTTGTTTTAGACCGCAAACTCAAACATCAAAAATTTGAACCCAAAAGGAAAGATAAGTAAGGTATCCCTGGAATTCCCTGAAGTAAATTGTTTTGCTTTCTGGCCAAAGGCCTGTTTTTTTTCAGGTGTGTCAATGCCATGAGGATAGGGCTCTTGCTGGGAAGCAATAGTAAACCTTCATAACTGTTGTATCATTCAGTTGATGCCATTTAAAAAAATCAATCGTTTAAAACTGTTAAGTTTTATGGTAGCTTTGCTCCTCATTGTTTCAATTTCTTTATAAAAAAATAGTAACTGGAGATTTCATGGCCTTTGCATTCAGATTGTCTAAAAAAGGCAATTTTTGTTTAATAGTAAAATTTTTTCTATTTCTCTTTTTGTATCATGGCCTCTTTTTTACAACTACTCCAGACGCTTTTGCTGCAACCTCATCTGCGCCTAAATTATCAGATGAACCTTTTCCCATTTATCCTGTTATAAAACCGAATGTGAATTTCTGGATCGACATTTTTACAAAGTATTCAAAAGAACAGGGTATTATCCATGATATCAATAATTTAAACATTATCTATGACGTCATTAAACTTGATCCATCTCAAACCCGAACAGCTTCCAAGAACAACAAAAAAAAAATAAAAGCTGTCTATAAAAAATACAAAACCATCCTCCTTGCCCTATCCCAAAAGAAGACCAACCTCACAAAAGAAGAACAGAAAGTGGCGGCATTGTTTAAACCGGGTACCAGTTCAAAAACGTTTAAAGTAGCGGCCTCTAATATTCGATGTCAGTCGGGTTTAAAAAAGCAATTCAGAGAAGGATTGATCCGCTCCGGGTCTGTTATCAAAGAATTTAAACGCATATTTGCGAGCCATGGATTACCTGCTGACCTTACCTATCTTCCCTGTGTTGAATCCTCGTTTAATTTTAAGGCGTATTCCAAGTTTGGTGCAGCAGGAATCTGGCAGTTTACAAGATCCACTGGAAAACGTTATATGATAATCGGCTATGTAGTGGATGAACGCCGTGACCCCTATATTTCAACCGACGCTTCAGCCCGCCTGTTAAAAAAGAACTATGCAGAGTTAAAAAACTGGCCCATGGCCATTACAGCCTATAACCATGGTTTGGCAGGAATACGTCGTGCTAAAAATGCAAAAGAGAGTTATGAAAATATAGTTCGGACTTATCGCAGTCGTTCATTTAAGTTCGCTTCCCGAAATTTTTATTCAGAGTTTTTGGCTGCAAGGCATATTGCCAAAAATCCGGAACCCTATTTTGGCAAAATAAAGTATAATAAACCCAAAACTTTCAAAATTCTTAAAACAAAGGGGTATTTATCTGCCAATCAAATTGCATCCCATTTAAACATTAGCATTAAAACACTCATTGATCTGAACCCTTCTTTGAGATCCCCAGTGATAAATGGCCAAAAATATATCCCTAAAAATTTTTCCTTAAGATTACCTGAACATATTGATGTTGTGTCTCTTTCCAAAAGAATGAAATCACTTTATCATTCTGCTCAAAAACCTAGCCAATTTCACAAAGTCCAGAAAGGAGATACTGCAGGATCAATTGCCAGACTCCACTCGGTTAAACTGAATGACCTGATTTTGGCCAATGCATTGAACCGGCGGGCAACGATTTATATCGGGCAGAATTTAAGAATCCCTGCTAAGGATGAAAAAATCATAACCAAACAGACATTGATTGCAAAAGTTATCAACCCTAAAAAAGAACTTCAAAAAAAAGCCCTGCCGGCTGAAGTACAAATTGAAAAACCAAATAAAACATTACAATCAAAAGCAGATAAAACATCTGAATCAAAACCTGTAGCCATTGAGCCCCCAGAGAAATCTATGACAGTGCAAGCACCCAAACCCATCATTGAAGAGCCTGAGATCAACCCTTTTATCGTTACAGTTGATTTAAAAATCTTGAAGACGTATATTAAAAAAGGGAATACCGTGGGGCTTATAAAGATTGAAGCTGAAGAAACGCTGGGTCACTATTCTGACTGGCTTAAAACAACAACTCAAAGCATTCGATCACTAAATGGATTTAAATATGGAGACCCAATATCCATTGACCAAACCATTGAAATACCCATAGGAAAAATTAATGCCCAACAATTTGAAATACTACGATTTGAATATCACAAAGAGATTGAGGAAGACTTTTTCGAATCCTTTTCAGTCCAAGGCATTGAGACTTATATCGTTAAATCAGGAGATAATCACTGGAATGTTTGTGCCAATGAATTGGAATTGCCGATTTGGTTGGTAAAAAAATATAATCCCGGCATAAACTTTAAATTTCTCTATCCCAGACAAGTGATAAAGTATCCCATAATCAGCAGCAATGAGGACAGTTGGCTACGATGAAAACCCTAACCGTATATCAAATTGATTCATTTACCAATCAACAGTTAAAAAGTAGAATACGGAAGAATGCCTTATAATAGTGATTCTGGGTCATATAATTTAATGAATAAAAAAAA
>JAQICW010000534.1 GCA_027858355.1 Desulfobacula sp. | reverse complement strand
ATCAGCCGGGATGTATTTCATGGCAAGATCAATACCCTTGCTTTTAGCCTCTTCCTGGATATTGGGAAACAGCCCCATCTCAAATTCAAAACCGAGAATATCGACTCTGGTAATATGTTTTTGCCGACACTCTAAATTAATCTCTTCCACAAACAACCGGGTGACGGGCAGGTTCACCGGACCCACAGCCACAAGACGTCCTGCTTTTTTCCCCTGAAAGCAGTTGAACTGGGTGACCCCTTCGGCACGGTAGGCGTGTAGTATAAGTTCTAAAAATGCTTTTTCTTTGGCTTGTAATTGTTTTTGCTTTTCTTCTTCCCGCAAATCGGGATTGATACCGATATAATGCTGGCGTTCATATTTCGCTATGTTTAATATTTCAAAGGCACGCCAGCTTTTGATTTCGGATTTTAACTGGCGTTGCACACCGATCATCCGTTTGCGGGTGGTGTGGATGGCGAACTTACCGAGATCTGAGGCTATCCATTTACGGTTTAGTTTTTCGGCAACAGCAGCGGTGGTGCCGGACCCGCAGAAGAAATCCGCAACAATATCTCCTTCATTTGAGGAACCTTTTATGACACGTTCTAATAAAGCTTCGGGTTTTTGAGTTGGATACCCAACAATTTCACCGGCAGACCCTTTTAGAGTTGAAATGTCAATCCATAAGTTGTTGGCTTTTTGACCAGCATATTCATCCAAATAAATTTTTTTATAAATTTGTTTATTTTTGGAGTCGGGAAAATAAAGCCGATTTTCTCCATCCATTTTTTCCATTGTCTCTAAAGGTACAGCCCACCCATTTGGTGGAGTTTTATAGCCCTTATAATCATATCTTAGATTTGGTCTTGGGCTTGGGCTCCGCATAACATTAATCATATATCTACGCCCATCAAGTTCAGAATGCCGAAATTGTTGCTCGATATAATCTTTAGGTGCGGGGTTCCATACCTGATTAAATCTGTACGTATTTGAACGTGTATACCAATACAAAGAATCATATGCAGTAGAAAATTGTCGCATATCACCAAGTGCAGTTCCTCCTTTTCTGCGCCAAATAATCTCATTTTTTAAGTTCTTTGCACCAAATACCTCATCCAAAACCAGCCGGATATAACTATTCACCCGCCAGTCACAATGCACATAAATACTGCCATCCTCAGCCAGCAGATCCCGCATCAACACCAACCGTTCATAAATCATGCTGATAAATGAATCCGCCCCCTTACCCCAAGTGTCCCGATAGGCAATCTCTTCCAGCACATTGGGTTTTTTGGTCAGGGTTTCGCCGCCGATTTCAATATCCATGGAAAAGTCGGCTCCCACATCAAAGGGCGGGTCAATATAGATCAGCTTGATACCGCCCTGGGCCTCAATTTCCTCACGCATCGGCCCGTTTTTAAGAGAGGATAAAATCAATTTATTATCCCCCCAGATCAGCTTGTTATTCCAGCCTGTGATCTGTCTGCCGGTATGCTGATCAAACAGGTCCATCTGTATCGATCGGTTTTCTTCCGCCCGGGGTTCATCCACCTGCTCAATCACCTGAAACGGCAGTACCACATTGCAGACTTCACCGGTTTTGCTATTCCACACCAGCTCAACTTCTTTCTTGTCCTCAAACAGTAAAAAACGATACTTCTCCGGCAAAGGTTTGCCTGCTTCAAGATGGCGGTTGATGTCCCTTATCTCATTGTCATTCAGCTTCATTCTATTCCTTTTGTCTTTCTCTTACCTTGTCAGCTAAATCTGCCTGTATTACCAATGATTCAACTATCTACTTTCCCTGGCAAAATCAACAACATCTTCAACCAGCTTAACAATGGAAGCAGATTTTTGACCCTTCTCCCACTCTGTTTTTAATGCCCGGGCAATGGCAAGAGGATTCTTATTTAATCCCCTGGACTTCCATAATACTGAGATCGATCTTGTTATCTTTATACTGCCTGAAAAAAACATTCAAAGCATTTAAAACAGTTGATTTTCCAGATCCGTTTGCCCCGATAAAACAAGTATAGTTGTCGAATCGGATTGTTTCATCCTTAAAACTTCTAAAATTCTCTATTCTCAAGGATTCGATTTTCATATTTTTTTTTAACACTCAAAATCTGCAGTTTGTCAGTCAGGATTTTGTTGTTGGGTTTGCTGTTTGTTGTCGTTCAACAAGCTGTATGTCAGCTGAAATCCCTTGGCCATCTTTTCATTTTTCATTTTTACTTTCTATCTGTTTAATGGCTTTATCAAAATCACTTAATGAAATTTTGTTATCAGCAATTCTTATTTTATTAAACTTCTCATATTCGTTATCAGCAATTTGTTTTGCCATTTCATGGGAAATGTTACCGGCATTTTCTAAAATTTCCCTATCATTAATACTTAAAAAAGCATCAAGTTTCTCTATCCAGCCTTTCATGTACATTGGGACTCTACGCATTGCCTGCCCTTGAGCAAAAATTAAATATTGCTCAACAAGATTGTTTAATGCCAAAAGTTCGTCTTCGGATAAATAATTTTTTGCAATAACAATATCCTGTTTTCGAACCTTTAC
>JAQICW010000345.1 GCA_027858355.1 Desulfobacula sp. | reverse complement strand
GTATAGATAAAATTCTTCACCCCCAGGCATTTGCCCAGGCCGTGTTTGATTACCAGGTGTTACCTGATTCACTGATCAACCTGGTCGCCTTGATACTGCCATGGCTTGAATTATTGGTAGGGGCAAGTCTTTTGTTGAATCGATGGATGGCGGGCGCTGCATCCATTGTTGCCATATTAATGAGCATCTTTGTGGGCATGATTTTTTTTAATCTTGCAAGGGGACTGGATATCAGCTGTGGCTGTTTTTCAACAAATTCTGATGAAAACCCCATAACCAAGTTAACCTTGTTTAGAGACATATTTTTTTTATGTCTTGCATTTTATCTTTTAATTTTAACGGCTTATAAAAACACCATTAAATATAAACACCAATTGAGATTATGTAAAACTGAAAGGAAATAATTAGATGAAAAATTGTATTATGCAGCTGTTTTTATTATTGTTATTCACAGTGGTGACTATATCTGCAGATGAAATCCCGTCTCAAAAAAACCCGGTGGCCTTTCTGCCGGAATATGTTTTCCAGTTTGAACCTGTTGTGGAAGGAGATAAAACTTTTCATGATTTCATTGTGCATAATAAAGGATCGTCTGCGTTGAAAATCGGAAAAATAGAATCCGGCTGAGGGTGTACTGCAGCTTCAAGTAGCAAGCTGATCCTTCCGGGAGCCGAAGGAAAAATTACAATGGTATTATCCACCAGCGGATATGGTGGAAGAACAATTAAAAAAACGATTAAAATCCATACTAATGATCCTGTACAACCTGTTATACGAGTCGCTATGACCGGGTTTGTAAAAAAATTTGTTGTTCTTAAGCCTGGTATCGTCAGGTTAAGAGGCAGGGCAGGACAAACCATAAAATCCAAAATTACGATAACGCCCACAGAAAATAATCAGTTCCGGATTTTGAAAATATTTGCCAAAAACAAGAAACATATTAAGTATGAAATTAAAAAAATCGGTGGCCCTTTACCCTACTATGAATTGATTGTTGAAAATACTAAAAAAGAACCGGGTCGATATTTTGATGTCATCACTATTCAAACAGATTTATCACCGCCAAAATCAATCCGAATTCATGTTTCAGGAAATATCACCGATTAGGCATGAATTCAAGATTTAAATAAAAGCATCACTTCACGTATCTTCTGGGCAAGATCTTTGATCACAATCGGCTTTAATATAAAACCTTTAATGCCCAGAGACGCCGCCTTTTCTTCGGACATGGTTTCACTGAAGCCGGTGCAAAGCAATATGGGAATATCAGGGCGTATTTTGATCAACTCAACTGCCAGTTTGTCTCCGGACATGTTCGGCATTGCCAAATCAGTGATGACCATATCAAATTTATCGGGGTTAGCCCGAAACGCTTCAAGGGCTTCAAGGCTGCCGGTACGTGAAGTAACTTGATACCCCAAATGTTCTAACATCTGTTCTTCCATTGTAATGATTGCATTTTCATCATCCACCAGCAGAATTTGTTCTGTTCCACCCTGAACTGGTTCTTTAGTTCGAATATTCTGTTCTTCAAAGGTACTTTTTTCTACTGGAAAATAGACTTTAAATTCCGTACCTTTTCCAGGTTCGCTGTATACATGGATGCTACCACCCATGTTTTTAACAATGCCGTGAACAACAGACAATCCCATGCCTGTGCCCTTGCCTATTCCTTTGGTTGTAAAAAACGGGTCAAAGATTTTTTCTGTCACATCTTTATCCATGCCTGTGCCTGTATCAGATATAGTTAGACAAACATAATTACCAGGTGTCATATCCGGACTAATTAGATCAAGTGCTCCTAGTTCCATTTCTTTCAGGCCGACTATCAGCTCCCCTCCGGTATCCTGCATGGCATGGTAGGCATTAGTTGCAAGATTCATTACAATCTGATGAATTTGTGTGGGATCAGCCTTGATCGCACCACAATCCGCCCTGATATCCAGTGTGATATCAATGGTGGTGGGGATGGTGGACCTGATCAGTCTTAATGCTTCCTTGACAACAGGCTGCATTTTCATCAGGAGCAACTCTTTAGTATCCTGACGGGAGAAGGTGAGTATCTGTCTTACCAGGTCCTTTGCTCTCAAGGCACTGGTATGAATTCCATTCAGGCTGTCCCGGATTGGGCTGTCCTCAGGAGTATCCGCTAATAACAGATCTGCATAGCCTAAAATCGGGAAAAGAATGTTGTTGAAATCGTGGGCAATACCGCCGGCAAGGGTGCCGATGGATTCCATTTTCTGGGCCTGCCGGAGTTGGACTTCCGTAGTCTTGCGCTCAGTAATATCCTGGAGAGTTTCTATCGCGCCAAGGATAGTTCCAGCTTGATCTCTCAACGGTGCGGCAGAGAAGAAAAGCCATTTGCCTTTTTCTCCCAGTTCAGGGTAAAATCTTTCACCTTCGTAGGCCCCTTTAACCAGAATAGATTTATTAATTTTCTCTTCGTAGTACCCGTCTATTTCTTTCTTTGTTGCTCCATCTACTATCAAATCTGCCAGAATCGGTCTTTCTTCAGGATAAAAGGGAAGCCAGGGTTTTTTTGTGCTCACCATTTGGGCCTCAGGAAAACCCGTCAATTTCTCACAGGCATTGTTCCAGTGTGTGATAATGTGGTTGCTATCAATAATAAAGGTTGGGATAGAATTGCCTTGGACAGCTTGCTCGAGTTTTTCTTTACTATCCTGCAAGTCTTTTCCCGCTTTCTTACGTTCCGTGATATCCCGCGTCACCCCTTGAGCATATAAGGGATGTCCTGCAGTGTCCAATACTATCTTTCCGCTTATTTCACAGGGAATTTCTTCACCGTGTTTAT
>JAQICW010000325.1 GCA_027858355.1 Desulfobacula sp. | reverse complement strand
CAATTAATTCAATTTTATCGAATTTTTCTTGAATGTATCTTTCAAGTTTGTTTCGCACTGATTTAAAAACGAAACTAAAAATAAAAAATAAACATAAGACTCCGCTTATCACTGATATTGCAATAATAACTTGTGTTTTCATTTTTCCTTGTTCACTAACAATAAGTTTTTCTATTTTTTGTCTGTTCCCCATTACAAAAGAATTGATCAAAGAACACTTAGTGGCTACCAAAAAGATATGAGGATGGCAACATCATTTCCTATTCGCTGCCGATTAAATTTAATTGAACCGAAAAAAACCTGGGTAAAACCATACCAATTGATAAGGATATCAGCATTTGAGATTTATATATATGTGCTTCCTTGAGGATGAACCGCTGTAATGGAGAAAGACCTTTGCCCATTATTCCTCCTTAAATTTCATCAAACAACTCCCGGGGTCAAGCCTGGCCTGGTGAACGCTTTAATAATTCTCTCATGGTAGATTTTTTTATTATAGGGCACCTGTTAAAGTTTTGATAAAATTAAAGAGGTATTCATTTTGGGAGCAGCTAAAAATTCCACTTCCCGGGAAATTTACAAGGAAGTCATCTATTACTTTAATTTCCTATTGTTATGTAAAAAATGTTATATTGTTAAAAAAATGTTATATTGCAGAAATTTGCTGTTTTTGATAAGCCTCAAACAGGGCTATGCAGGGTTTTTTGTTGCTGATATTATTGTTGCTGGCATTATTGTTGCGTTAAAGGCAGGAGAAAAACAAAACTGTTCCGTAAATGTAAAACAATATGGGCTGATTAACTTTGGGTGACCTGCCTTTTTAAAGGATTTATTCTATCAGCATATTGATTTTCATATTGTCCTGCTTTTTTTTGTTCCAATCCTGTAGTTTTCCAAAACAAACTTATAATATTCCATCCCTGCCTCAAACAGGGGGGATTGCTTCCACAGAATTATCTGACTGCTCAAGTCAGAGTAAGTTATTAAAAGAAACCCTAAATTTATTCAAAAATAAAAACCATATCAAAGCATTAAATAAAGCTTCGGAAGTTATAAAAAGACCCTGTTCAGTTCAACATTATAACCAGGCACTTGAAATCCTAGGTGATATATTTTTACAAAGAAATGAAATAATCAATGGATTTCATTTTTACTCTGAAGCCATTGAAAATTCAGAAAACTCATTTCAAAAATCTCGCATCATAAAAAAAATGGTTTCCATAACCTCACAAAAAAAAACAGATGAGATTTTTTTTCTTTTATCAGAAATAAGACCTGAAGAAATCCAGGGTACAATCACATATGAAACCGGGTTAAGAAATTTTCAAGAAGGAAAAGATGCTATTGCACTAAAACTTCTCAACAAATTTGTTGGAAACTTTAAAGAGCACCATCAAATTCAAAATGCTGTGGCTCTAGTAAAGAAAATTCAGGAAAAAAATGCTTTTGATCCCGGTCGTATCGGTGTCCTTCTACCCTTAAGCGGTTTTTATAAGGCAATAGGGGAACGTGCCTTACAGGCCATCACTCTTGCTGTGGATGAAGTTAATAAGTCAAACCCTGCAACCCCTTTTGTCCTTTATATTAAAGATACAGAATCAGATCCCCTAGGTGCTGCCCGGAAAGTTAAAGAATTGAATCAGGAAAAAGTCGCCTGCATTATAGGTCCCATGACTAATGCAAAACCTGCTGCAATCGAGTCAAATCGGTTGAAAATTCCCATGGTTACCATGACCCAGAAAGAGGGTATCCCTCAAATTGGTGATTATATATTCAGAAACTTTTTAACCCCACATATGCAGATTGATTCCAGTCTAATTTATTTTATTGAACAATTTGGATTCGCCAATTATGCAATATTATATCCAAAGGGAAAATACGGCCAGGCTTTTAAAAAAGCCTTTGAAGAAATTGTGCCTTATTATAAGTGCAATATCACTGATAACGTATCCTATAATCCGGAACAGACAGATTTTTCAAAGCAGATAAAAAGTTTAATCCATGGCCATAAAAAACTTAATGGGAACGGGCAATTTGTAGAAATAAAGAACAATGAAAAAAGAATAAGAAATAAAAAATATAAAGCGAAAGTTAATTTTGATGTTTTATTTATTCCGGATTCTCCTGCCATGGTCGCCATGATTGCCCCACAACTCAGATACCATGATATTGATCAAATTATGTTAATGGGGACAAATCTCTGGAATTCAAAAACATTATTAAAAATGACAAATACTTACATTCAAAGAGCTGTTTTTCCGGATGGATTCTATCCGGAAAAAGATTCGGAAAAAGTTTTTAATTTTGTTTCTTCTTTTCAACATCTCAACGGCAGGAAGCCGGAATATTTTGAAGCACAAGCTTATGATGCTGCTTTAATGGTTATGCATGCATTGTCATTATCTCATGTGAAATCACGAAGGGATCTGGTATCGGCATTGGGCTCTTTAACTTTTACAGATGGTATCACATGTCCTGTTTCCTTTAGCAGGTCAGGGGATGCTGTAAAAAACCTTAATTTATTTACTGTTAAGGACGATAAAATAATTTTGCTTAGCCCATGTGAAAATTAAAAAAAATCTGTTTATTGCAATAATAAAAAATTGATTATAGTATGACCTTGTTTCCTAAATATATTTAAGGGTTAAGGCATATTTTTTGCATTAACTAATGCAGAATCAATATAATGCAAAAACAATACAATTATGTTTGATATCTTTGTTTACTTATAATTTTACCCAGAGATGAGAAAAACAATGAAAAAATTAATTGATTTCTTAAAAAAAGAAGATGGTGCAACAGCAGTGGAATACAGTATAATTGCCGCTGCCATTGCTGCCGTTATTGTTGTAGCTGTTACAGTGGTTGGCAGTAAAACCAGCAACAATTTTGGTGTTTTGAACAGTGCATGGTGATTGAACATTGCAATGTATACGCAGTCAATTTATGTAAGATATCAGTTTTCACCAGCACATTGGATTGCCGCCCATGGGCCAGATAGGATAAAAGCCATGATGCACCTTAAAAATATTGGAGAGCAAAAATGAATTTTATTCAACATCTAAAAAATCAAAAAGGCGCTGCTGTTGTGGAATTTGCAATTGTGTTGCCACTTTTAATCATATTTACTTTTGGCATTATTGAATTTGGAGTCATACTTTTCGACAAAGCACTTATTACTAACGCCAGTCGTGAAGGAGCCCGTTTCGGAATTTTATTTAATGATCCGCTCCACACTGTTGAAGAAATACAAGATAGAGTAAAAATACATTTAGACTATGGAAATCGTTTGATCAACTTAGGAGGACCACCTTCTGAGATCGGGATATTGCCTGTACTTAATGGCAGCTTACTTTCAGTTACTGTGAATTATTCCTATGATTTTTTATTGCTGCCAAATTTTGTGCCTGCTCTTCTGCCAGGCACCATGAATCTGAGTTCAGTTACAACCATGCGAATGGAATAAAAATTTTGGAGAGAGACAATGAATTTTAAATTCAAAGTATCAGGAATCTGTAACCAATCCGGAGCTGTTGCGGTTGTAACGGCAATATTGATGACTGTATTTTTAAGCTTTGTTGCCCTGGCAGTTGATGTTGGACATCTTGTGGTAACTAAAAATGAACTTCAAAATGCAGCTGATGCCGGTGCCCTTGCAGGAGCCAGAGAACTTTATAATTCAGACGGGACTGAAATACAGGAAGAGGCAAATATAATTGCTAGAGATACAGCGATTCAAAATTTGAGTGAAAAAGTTGCTGTAGAGGTTGACCCTGGCCCTGGCGTTGATGTGCTGAGAGGTCACTGGTCTTTTGCGGAAAGGGAATTTATTCATAACCCCAGCACAACTGTTGTGGCCTTAGTCGGGAAGACAACTGCTGAATTGGATGCAGATCCAGATTTTATAAATGCCGTTCAGGTTACAGCCCATCGGTCTGGAACCCCGATTGCATCCTATTTTGCAAAAATATTCGGGTTCAATAGCTTTAAACAGCAGGCCACAGCAGTTGCATGGGTCGGTTTTGCCGGGAAATTTGTAAAGGGTGAATTTGACCTGCCAATTGCCATCTGTGAAGAACTCCTGGGTTATCCCTATATATGCGGGATAGCTGTCATGTATGAACAGGTTGAAACAGCAATGTGGACAAATATGGAACAACCAGACCTGGAAGAAGATGCATGCAATAGTGCTGATGCAAATGAGATAACTACAATCATTGAAGAGGGTAATCCCACAACGCTGACCCTAGGCCTGGACATGGGTGTTAATAATGGAGTGATTGATGTTGCGGTTTCCAAATTAATCACAAAGTGGGAAGAATACAATGAGGACAAAAATAAAGTTTGGCCTGTCATACTGCCCGTGGTAAGTTGTGTTGATAACGAGGATGATACAGAAGAAAATACTTGTGCAGAACTCACTGGCGCAGTGGAGATTGAAATAATATGGATTACCGATAAAGAAAACAAAGATGCTTATGAGCAAGTTCCATACGATTATTATGATCAAGATGGGACTCAAATCTTTGATTATGCGATTGAGGATGACGGCACCGACCAATACGATATAAACCGATGGAATGCCTTTGCATCAGATCCTGATATAGGACTTGTGGATTCTGATGGGAATCCCCTGCCATTAAAGAAAGATAATTTTTATTTCAGGGCCAGTTGCGAACCCGCAGAAACCATCGGAGGGGTTGGTGGTACAAATTTTGGAGTGCTAGCCCAAAGGCCTGTTCTCGTAAATTAAGATAAATCAACAAAATAGTTTTTCCAGGACTCTGCTAATGCCTCCCTTGAAAGTACGGGTTTTTTGTTGCGATAATGGGCATTGTCAATGATCCAGTCCAAAAGATCCCTGCAGTGGCAGGCATTGAGCCTGACCCTGTTTTTCCCGTATAATTCATTGATCAGATAGACAAAAAGTTCCTGGTCAAAAGGAATCCCGTTTGATTCGCAGACCCGTTTAAAAATCAGTTTATATTCCTTTATTTCAGGATGGTCAATTTTAATTTTATAACGGATCCTTCTTAAAAAAGCTTCATCAGCAAGTTTTTTTGGCTCCAGGTTAGTGGAAAAGATTACAAGCTGATCAAATGGAATTTCAATTTTCATTCCGGTATGGAGTGTTAAAAAATCTTTTCTCCTCTCCAGGGGAACGATCCATCGGTTTAAGAGAACCTGGGGATCCACCTGCTGTCTTCCAAAATCATCCACAATAAAAATACCGTTGTTGGCCTTTACCTGCAAAGGGGCTTCATAGAATTTTGAGATGGGGTTAAAGTCAAGATCAAGGCCTTTAAGGGTCATTTCACCACCCGTCATTATCATGGGTCTTTTTATTTTTATCCATCTTTTATCTATATCTTCAGTCTCGTCGCTATTGTTAACCGCCACATGGGTTCCCTGGTCATAAATGGTAATGATCTGACCCCCGATTTCTATGGCATAGGGAATATATATGGCATCGTTTAATACATTCCCGATTATCTCTGCAATGGTGGTTTTGCCATTGCCTGGAGGGCCATAGAGAAAAATGGCCTTTCCCGAGCATACAGCAGGACCCAGCTGCTGAAGAAGCTCCTTTGTAATGATAATGTTGGAACAGGCATCTGCAATTGCCTGTTCATCCACAAAAATGCTTTTAATGGTTTGGGTTTCACATATGTTTTTATAATCATCAAAGGAAACCGGTGCAGGCCCGGTGTACATGGAAACCTGTAATAGATTTTTTGCACGGTTTTCTCCGGCTTCACTAAGATTGAATACATAGGACCGCCTTGACAGCCCTTCAGCACTTTTAACCACCATTAAATGGGCCTTGCGCATCCTTTCAACAGCGTCGTTAATAATGGCCAGAGAAAGCTTTGTTCCATTGCCCATGTCGGCCAGGGAAAATTCCCTTAAATTCAAGGCATGCTTTATAATCAAATCATCAATAAAGGACTGGCTCAAACCTGTCTGAGATAAATTTTTAGGCATCCTGGGGACAGTTTTGAAAAACGCCTCAATTTGATCTGTGTCCAGAAAGCCTAAAGCAGCAATACTGTTGCCAAGCCGTCCGCCATTAATCCGTTGATATTCCAGAGCAGCATGGAGCTGTTCCTGGGATAAGGTCTTTTTTTCCAGCAGCTGCTCACCCATTAAACTGGTCATGGAAAATCTCCTGAAAGTTGTTTGGTGGATTTATTATCCAGTTATTGTTCAGTACGCCACTCATCCTGTAATTCTTTTAATTTTTTCTCAACCATCCCGGAGTGGTCAGCTTTTTTTTCAAATAAATTTTGCTTAAATACAAGCCAGGGGTCATGCCAAAATAAAATTTGGTATTTGTCAGATTTAAATAACTCTTTAATCGATGTGATATACTCCTTTCGGTTCATTTGCAAATGGGCATCAAG
>JAQICW010000238.1 GCA_027858355.1 Desulfobacula sp. | reverse complement strand
TGGCAATCTGCTTTTCCAATTCCCGGTTTCCTGTGATATCCACAGCCCATTCAGCTAATTTTTTCAAGGTCATTTCTGATTTTGCTGCATGGGTATGTTCAAACCCCAATGCCATTTTTACGGCTTTTCCAAAAAATACTGTGTAAGTGACCCTTTTAATCTTTGGATTCAACAGCACCATATCAAGGGATGCCTTAAAAAAATCTCCTGTCTGGATAAAGGCCTCTTCGCCAAAAGGCTTAAAGATTTCCATGGCAAACCGTTCACTTCGTCTGCCCGTGGTGAATACAAGGGTATCCAGACCCTTTGACGCTGCAACTGAAATACTTGCTTTAATGGTGGCAATATAGGCATCGTGGGACATAGGGGTGACAATGCCCGTGGTACCTAAAATAGAAATACCTCCCAGAATTCCCAGCCGGGCGTTCAGGGTTTTTTTGGCAAGCTCTTCACCCTTTGGAACAAAAATTTCAATATCCACCTGTTTGTTTTTAATATTGAACAGGGTAAAAACATCTGCCACACAATTTTGGATCATTTTCCTTGGCCCTGGATTAATGGCAGGCTCTCCAACGGGCAACTCAAGACCTGGTTTTGTTATTATTCCAACCCCTTTTCCGCCAATAATATTTATCTGGGAATCATTTGCATCAGACAATGTTACCCTTACCCCTATTTGAGCCTTATGGGTGATATCAGGATCATCCCCTGCATCTTTGATGACCAGGGCTTCATACTGATTTTGTGCTATTTTTTTTATAGTTTGAATATCAATTTGTTTTTTTTCACCCGTCAGAAAACGGATCTCAACGGATTTGGGAGGTTTTGAAAAAAAAGAGATCAGGGCAGCTTTTACTGCTGCTGCCGCTGCTGCTCCCGTAGTAAACCCTTTTTTAAGAGTCTTAGGTGACATTTTTGTCCTTAAACCCTTTGCAGGTATCTACAAAATGTTTTGCACACCCGTCGTTACTGCCAAAATGGACGTGAAGATAACTTCCCAGGGTGTTATAGACCTGGTATCCTTTCAGGGAAAGATCCTGGCCTGCCCGGGACGTCACGCTATATACATCAAGTATATCGTTTTCTTGATTTTCCGGTTTTTGAGTTTCTATTGACGAATAATGAAATTCATGGCCCCTTAACACATCCCCTTTTTTCCCGATAATGGTATCTTTTTTTAAAGTTATTTCCCTGTACCCAAGGGATCTAAGGCGCTTTGACATTTGGACCTTAAAATTAAAACACCCGGTCATGGGATATTTTTGGGCTTCATCCATGCCGGAAAGATCCTTGCAAAGGAACATGAACCCGCCGCATTCCCCATAAATGGGCATACCTGAAACACTGTTTTTTTTAATTTCCTGGAAAAGATTTGTTTTTTGTGACAGGTCTTTGGCAAACACTTCTGGATATCCCCCGCCAAAATAGATCCCGTCAATATCTGGGGGGAGGCTGTCATCATTTAATGGTGAAAATTCAACAATGCTTGCCCCGAATTTTTTCAAGATATCTAGATTATCCTGGTAATAAAAACAAAAAGCCTTGTCCCTGGCAACGGCAATGGTCGGACCCTGTCCACGAGCCAGGTCATCTTTTTTCCGGTCACTTTTGCAGGATGTGTCAGATGTATCAAAAGAATCCAGGCTATTGATCAAACCCTTTATATCAATATGGTCCCTGACCATGGAGGAAAGGGTTGAAAGAACCTTTGGGCTGATATCAAGCTCATCTGATGTGACAAGCCCCAGGTGTCTTTCCGGCATGACGATACTATCATTTTTCGGCATAAACCCGAGACACCTGGTTTTGCAATTTTGTTCAACTGCCTCTTTCAGATATTCATAATGCCGCAGGCTTCCAGTTTTGCTGAAGATGACTCCGGCAATTTTCAGATCTTTGTCAAACTCTTCAAAACCTTTGACAATGGCAGCCGCGCTTCTGGCCTTTCCTCTGGCGCTGACAATAAGCACAACGGGCAGGTCCAGCCATTTGGCCATCTGGGCAGTAGATCCTGTTTCCGACAGGCCGTCATAACCGTCAAAAAGTCCCATAACCCCTTCAACCACTGCAATATCTGAGCCTTTTGTTTTCTCTTTGAAAACCCTGGTATTATACTCCCTGGAAAGCATCCAGGAATCCAGGTTAAAGCTTGTTTTTCCCGCAATTTTAGTATGATGGCCAGGATCGATAAAATCCGGGCCCACTTTAAAAGGGGCCACCTTATACCCCAGGTCAGCAAGATATGACAAAATAGCAAGGCTGATGGTGGTTTTTCCTGTTCCGCTTCCCGTGGCACCAATGACAAACCCTTTGATAATGACCTCCCCTATTTATCTTTGTTCAACTGCCATGATAGCCAGAGCATTAACAATACTTGCCGCAATATTTGATCCGCCTTTTCTTCCCTTGTTTGTGATATAGGGAAAATCAAGGGTCATCAACGCATCCTTTGATTCTGCAGCATTCACAAATCCCACGGGAAATCCTATCACCAGGGCAGGGTTTGCTCGTTTATCCTTTATCAATTCAATCAGTCTTAAAAGGGCAGTTGGGGCATTTCCAATCACATAAATCCCGTCTTTCATCCGGTCACAAGCCATATCCACTGCTGCAAAGGCTCTTGTGGTCCCCGTGTCTTTTGCCTTATTGGCAACATCTTTGTCTGCAATCAGACAGCTGACCTTGCCGCCAAATTCGTGAATTTCTTTTTTCCTTATCCCCACCCGGGCCATATTGGTGTCTGTGAATATCTGGCAGCCTTTTTGAATGGCCTTGATCCCCTTTTGAATGGCATCTGGATAAAATTGGATTGTGTTCATATATTCAAAATCAGCAGATGTATGAATCATACGTCTGACAATGGGCCATTGTTCATCACTGAACCTGTGGTCCCCTGCTTCCTGTTCGATTATCTTAAAGCTTAAATCTTCTATTTCCTGGGGTTTCATTCTATATTGCCTGTATTTTAAGGGTTATTATTATTATTTAAATACCATTTTTCACTTGTTTTTTGCAACTTCTTTCAAGGCTGCATATCCTGACAAAACCCTTGTTATTGTTGTTAGAAGACACAAAAAGGCAAAACAAAAGGCTAGGAAAGGAAATTGGCTGGGAAATATACAGATTATTGTAAAAAAAATAATGGTTTC
>JAQICW010000212.1 GCA_027858355.1 Desulfobacula sp. | reverse complement strand
GGTCATGGAGAAATACATCTCTTTCAACATCCAGCACCCTTGAATAGGTTACCCCTGTCTGGGTTTTTTCCACGGGGGTATCCAGAAACGGAAACTGTGCATCTCCGGGGTCTCCCATAAGACCGTCCGTGTCAAAGGAATAATCAAGGCCGGAAAATACCATTTCAGATTCAGTTTTATCCAAGAGATCTGCCATAAAGAACTTGACCCCCTGTTCCATTGGAAGGAACTGGATACCTCTTTGTTCAAGCACTGCCTTCACTGTTGGATGGGTGGCCATGCCAACACCGCCCCAGGCTGTCCATGCATAGACTTTATAGGTTCTTTCAGGATGAAGCTGTTTTTGTCTGAATAGCATTTTACCGAGGAAATCATTGGCTGCCGTATAATCCACCTGGCCCTGGTTTCCAAAACGAGCAGTAACCGAGGAAAACGTAAAGAAATATTTATAGTCCCGGTCCTTAAAAGCCTGTAATAGATTTTGCATCCCTTTGACTTTCACATCCACCACCAGTTCAAATGACCAGAGTTCCTTTTTGGGTATAAACTGGCTCATTTCCATGCCTGCTGCATGGAAAATTCCATCGATCTTATCATACTTATCGCAAGCAGCCTTTACAGCTTTTGCATCTGTCACATCCACACAATTGTATTCAACACTGACACCCAAAGACTGCAGGTATTCAATATTTTCAAGCGCCTGCCTGACCCGCATCAGCCGATCAAGCGCCCGCTTGATTTCAACGGGTTTTACGCCGGGCATATCATCTCTCAGCATGCCCATGAGCTCTAGGTCAGTGGATGCTTTATCCAGATATTTTGGATCCGTACTGTAAATATCATTGATATCAAGGATAATCAGGTTGGTCTTATACTTTTCAACCACTTTTTTAATGATTTCATAGGTAATGCCGCCTGCTCCCCCTGTCACCAGCAAAGTATCATTATCTGATATGACCTGCTGTTTTTTATCTGCAATAGAGGGTTTCATGGAGATGACATATCGCTTTTTATCCTTATATCCCACCTCTACCCTTGTATCATCAGACAACAGCTCATTTAAGAAAAGGTCTGTAATCTTATCGATATTTTTTTTGGGTTGTCTGTATGAAAAGTCCACCACCTTGACCTGGGTATCTGGCAGTTCTTTGTTGACTGTTTTCATAAGTCCTGCCAGCCCTGCAAACATAGGATGAATATCACCGCAGTTTTCCATATACGGGAATACAACGGAATCAAATGTGATGGTTCCAATAAGATTTTCTTTTTGATCAAGGGTTTCAAACAGAGCTTTAATCATGACAAAAAAAGATTTGATTGTCGTGTTAAGGGACTCATCTGAAACCGCTTTCTGATCTTTCTTGTCAAAATAGAAATCAAGGGGTGCCAGATGGATAAACCCATTTATATCAGGATATGCTTTTTTAAATTCCTCCACCCTTTTTTCTGTGGCTTTGACATCCGTTAAGTCAAACTTGAAATCAGCTCCTTTGCTGCCAATTGTAATGACCTGCCCCTTTTTTTCTTTTATTTTCTTGATAACCGCCTTGGCAAATCCGTGGTTGTCAAGGGAGACAATGATTTTTTTGTCTTTAACATTAAGGTCACACGTAAAATCCTTTTTGGAAAGCTCAGGGAGCTTAGATTCCACAGTTCTGACAATCAACCGTTTGATGGGTGATGCAGGATCAGGGAATTCATCATATTCATTTAAAGGCACACCTTCTGCTGTTGCCTGATTCTTTCCATCGCTTTCCAAGGAAGTTGCCGGTTCTGTCTGGGGTGTTTGCACGGCTTTTGCCCGGGTAGTAATGTAGTCGGACAATTTGGCAATGGTGTTCAGTTCCCTGAGTTTCAGATCATCTGGTACTGAAAAGCCGAAACGGGAGGCTAATTTTGCAAAAATCTCAACCTGTTTAACTGTATCCACCCCAAGATCTGCTTCTAAATCCAGGTCATCTTCCAGCATGTCGGCCGTATATCCGGTCTGAGCAGCAATCACCTCTTTAACCATTGCTGTCACATCCTCTCCCTGCACTGGCACAATCTCTGCCACAGGGGCTGATTCTGGTGTACCTGCCAGGTTTTTTGTCTCAACAGGTCTGTCTGCCCTGGATTGGATATACTCCCCAAGTTTGGCAATGGTGTTCAGATCCCTAAGTTTTAAATCATCCGGTACTGAAAAGCCGAAATGGGAGGCTAATTTTGCAAAAATCTCAACCTGTTTCACTGTATCTACACCAAGATCTGCCTCAAGATCAAGATCAGGTTCCAGCATGTCGGCTGTGTATCCGGTCTGGGCAGCAATAATTGACTTAACTATTTCAATGGCAGGAAGTTGCGCAGATACATCCAAAGCTGTCTTTTTAACAGCTTTGGCTTCAACTTCTACTGGTATTTCTTTTATAGTTGCAACGGGTGCAGGTACTGCCGGCATGGCAGGCATAGCTATTTTTGCAGGCTCGGCAACTTTCCCTGTTTCTTTTATAGCCTGTTGCAAGATTTCCCCGCCTGCCACAGCACAAAGGGTATTATCAATAATCTTAAGTTCAGGATTTTCAGATCCCGTGATTTGTTTTATCCAGTTCTGGTATCTCACATTGCCTTCAACGGGATTTTCCTCTACCCGCTTGACAAACATAAAGGCAAAATGAGAACCAAACCCGGCAGCCAGATGGAGACCATACTCAGAATTAATTTTATCCTGACCTGAAAAATTGAGTTTCTTAAAATGCTCGGGTATTTTTCTTAAGTTTGCTATGGGAGGGGCTTTTCTTTTTTGAAGGGCTTTGATCAGCACAACGTCTTCTATGGCAGCTCCCAGTGTATGGCCTGTAAACCCTTTGGTATTGGAGATGCAGATACTTTTCAGGTGTTCGGCAAAGGTGGTCTCAAGGGCGGTTACTTCTGCATCAGCGCTGCCTCCCCTTGCCGGGGTATAGGTTTCATGGGACATGAAAAGAAGCTTGTCTGCATAATCTTCTTTCTTCATGCCATTCTGGTTTTCCACTTTAGTAATGAATTTTTTCATCTCCCGGGACATGTGGGGCACATCAATATTATACGTGTGATACGCTGAATTGGCGATATGGGTGCCAAGAATCTCACACTGGCCGTTCATACCTCTTTTCTTGGCACAGGATTCGCTTTCTATGACAAGCCCGACAGCACCTGCACCCAGAATAGTTCCATTACGGTCTTCATCAAAGGGTTTGGCTGCTTCCGACACCCTCTTTTTAATTGTGGCAGCCCCAAGTGCCAGAAAGCCTGATCCCACCCACTGGTTCTGACTCGGGGACGTCGCATTTTCACCGCCGACAACAAGAACTCTCTTGCATCGACCGACCCTGATCCAGTCTTCGGCAATACCAATGGCAAGAGTAGTGGAGGCACAAGCTGAACTTACCAGCGTGTTGGGACCTTTAGCCTTGATAATCTGGGCCAGGTGGGCAGATCCCAAGGGGCAGGCATTGGCCAGAAAATCCCTGTCAAATTTATAGGTTTCAAAATCTGACCGTTTTCTTGACTTTGCCTTGAAAAACCATTCTGTCAACTGTTCTTTAATCTCCAGGTCTTTTATTTTCTCCATGAGAAAATAATAAATGGTTTCAAACTCTTCATAGGGTTTGAGAAACATTTTCTCATAAAAATATTTCTCAAGTTCCAACATCAGGGTATCTCCGTTAGGCCACAACGAGGTAATGATTACTCCTGTTTCCTCCTGCATCTCTTCCGGCAGTGCAAACCCGTCCGAGATCATGGTCCTCCCGTCTTTCACGTTTTTATACTGCATCACCAGAGGAATTTGAGCATCTTTTAACGCTTCAATTCCGGCAGCAATACCCATGGCCATGCAGATATCGTAATGCTCTTTGATCCCATATTCATCATTTAGATCAAAATATCCCAACTGGCCTGCCAGATGGATAACATCTTCAGTCTTTGTGATCTGGATAAATCTGGCATTTCCATCGGGCTGTTTATAAAGCTTGGTGATATTTTTATCTATCAATCTTTCCTGGTCTTCAACCGTCAGGGGGTCGATAAAGTTTTCACCATTTAAAATGGCATCAAAATTATCTTTTGCAAAAACGCGTCTGGCTTTGCCCGGGAGCCCCACAGAAACACCTGAAATCAATATTTTCTGGGTATTAAAATCATATCTTTCAATGGCATCAATGGCAGACTGGCGTTTCTGGTGCTGGTATTCCTTGTACAGGATCTGATCAACCAGGCTCTGGTTATTCTGCTTAAAGGATTCAAAATTTTCAGACATATTAATTTTGGGTAACTCCTCTTCAGGTTTGGGAATAAATTTTGTTGCAATTTGGGCGAGAGGTTTTGTCTTAAAAATGCTGTTGCAATCCTGAAGGTGTTTTCTGCACGCTTCAAAGGATTTAACCTCTCCTAAGCCTGCATCCACAGATACTGCTGTGCCATACTCTCCAATATTGATATTTTTCAAGAGATTCACCAGCAACCTTGACGGCCCGATTTCAATAAAATGAGTTCGGCCGGATTCATAGACATTTTCAATGGATTTCATAAATTCAACGGGTGAAATAATCTGTCTTGCCAGAAGATCTTTGACATCTTGTCGTATTTCAGGGTAGGGTTTTGCAAGGGTATTGGAAATAATTCTTCCAAACCTGGTGTCATTAAAGGTAATGGTATCCAGATATGCTCTTAACTTGTCTGAAGCTTCTTTGAGCAGAGGTGTATGAAAAGCCCCGGTAAGGTTCAGTTTTTTGTAAAAAATATCCTGCTGGGTCAAAAAGGCGCAAAATTTTTCAATATCCTCAGCCTGACCAGAAACAGCCGTCTGTTTTTCACTGTTTTTATTGGTAATATAAATGTGAGAAATAAAAGATTTTCTGATCAGGTTTTCTGTCTCTTTTTCATTTTTAAATACCACCATGATTTTGCCCGGAACCTTTAAGGTAGCTTCATGCATCAGGTCAGACCGTTTAATGACCAGACGCATGGCATGGGCAAAGGAAAGCATTCCGCTGCAAAATAGGGCTGTATATTCACCCACACTGTGGCCGATAAAATAATCCGGAGAAAATCCTTCCTGGGACAATCTGCTGTAAATGGCAGCAGAAGACAGAAACACGGCAGGTTGGGTATTCTGTGTTGAATTTATGGCATCATCCGTGCCAAACATCATGTCTAAAAGGGAATACCCCCTTTGTTCAATAAAAATCTGTTCGCCTTTTTCCATCACTTTTCTGATGTGGGCATCTTTTTCAAAAAGCTCCTTCATCATGCGACTTCTCTGGGCACCCTGGCCGGAAAGAAGTGCAACCATTTTCAGTTTTTTACCACTGTCATCAGCAGAGTACGCTTGATCTATTAATATGATATCATCCCCTGCTGCTGCCTTAAATTCTATAGGTATAATCTCTTCTTTTCCTTCAAGCAGTGCAGGTAATGTGC
>JAQICW010000156.1 GCA_027858355.1 Desulfobacula sp. | reverse complement strand
AACAATGGGGCTATGAATTTAAAAAAAACAGGAAACAAAATGTCAAAAGAAACCATTTTAATCGTAGATGATGAAGAAGACATTATTGAGCTGATAAAATACAATCTCAAAAATGAGGGATACTCAATATTGACAGCGCTGACCGGCGAGCAGGCCATAAAAATAGCCAAACAATCCCAACCCGACCTGATAGTCCTTGACTTGATGCTCCCGGGGATTGATGGCCTTGAAGTAACAAAATACCTGAAAAATAATGAACAGACCCGTGATATGCCCATTGTCATGCTGACGGCAAAGGGAGAAGAGTCTGATATTGTTACAGGGCTTGAACTGGGAGCCAATGACTATATATCAAAACCTTTCAGCCCAAAGGTTCTTGTGGCAAGAATCCGGGCAATTTTTCGGCGGCGAAAGAAGAATACCATGGAACCGCCTGACAGTATAAAACAGGAAGGAGATCTGACCATTGACCGGGCCCGGCATGTTGTCACCATCCAAGGGAATACCGTGGATCTGACCCTGTCTGAATTTGAACTGCTTTCTTTTCTTGCCGATAAAAAAGGCTGGGTGTTCACCAGGGGTCAGATTGTTGATGCTATTCGTGGTGAAAACTATGCAGTGACTGAAAGAAGTATTGATGTCGTTATTGTAGGATTGCGAAAAAAATTAAAACATTATGCCTCAATCATTGAAACGGTTAGAGGCGTTGGTTATAGGTTTAAAGAATAAAAATTATGATAAAAAAAAAGAAGTTGATCTGGCAGATTTTTCCGTCATTCCTGATTATTATCGTTCTCTCCCTTTCATCGGTTACATCTTATTCAACCAGTTATTTTAAGGAGTTTTTTCTTAAAAATTCCGAAAAAGAGCTAACCACCAGGACAGAACTGCTACAGATAAATTTTTCTGATATTCTGCCGGAGGATATGATAGATACTGATCAGGATCAAATCCGCCATATTGATGAACTCTGCAAGGACATTGGAGAAAAGACCGGGACAAGGGTAACCATTATTTTCCCTTCCGGCGTTGTGGTGGGGGATTCTTTCGGAGATATCGAGATGATGGAAAACCACATGAAACGCCCTGAAATCATGGAAGCCCTGCAAAGAAAAAAAGGAGTCTCCATTCGGTATAGTTCAACGCTTGATAAGAATATGATGTATATTGCTTTGCCGGTGATGAATGATGGGAGAGTTATAGCGGTGGTGCGGACAGCAGTTTCTGTCTCTGCCATTGACAACAAAATAAAGTCAGTCAGAAATAATATCCTCATTGCCTTGGCTTTTACAATTCTGGCGGCGGCGATTGCCAGTTTGTATGTCACCAGAAGAATTACACTTCCGGTTGAGCAAATGAAAACAGGGGCTACAAAATTTGCCAAAGGAAATTTGAACGAAAGGCTTGCAGTACCGGATGTAGAAGAATTGTCGGAACTTGCCATTACCATGAACCGGATGGCTGAAAACCTGAATGAAAAAATCAAGGATTTTGAAAACCGGAGTATGGAACTGGAAGCGGTCCATGTAAGCATGCAGGAAGGTGTCATCGCCATAGATAAGGATGAAAGAATTATTACAATCAACTCTGCCGCAGCAAAAATATTTGATTTCCCTGCATCCAAACTAAAAGCCCGGTATATTTTAGAGGTTGCAAGAAATTTTGGACTTCAAAAATTCATTCAACGGGCATTGGCAACCCATGAGCCTGTTGAGGAAGATATTGTAATAACAAGGGACGAGGACCTGACCCTGAACATCCATTCTACAGCCCTTTATGATACCAAAGGAAGACGCATGGGAACCTTGATTATTTTCCATGATATCACAAGGATCAGGCGTCTTGAAAGAATGCACAAGGATTTTGCCGCCAATGTGTCCCATGAGCTGAAAACACCCCTGACAGCTATAAAAGGATTTATTGAAACCCTCCAGGAAATGCTGGTCACCAATGATACCCAGCAGAGTGAAAAATTTTTAAAAATCATTGAGAAAAATGTAACCCGGATGATCGATTTGATCAATGACCTCTTAGTCTTGTCAAAGTTGGAACGCCTTAAGGGTATGAATATTCAGCTTGAAAAACATAATATAGCCTCTTTGATCCATACCGCAGTTCAAAGTTGCAGCATCCATATTGAGAAAAAAAATATGGATGTCAGTATCAGCTGCCCTGAAGAGATAATCGCCATGGTTGATCCGATTCTAATGGAACAGGCTGTTATCAACATTGTGGATAATGCATTGAAATACAGTCCTGAGGGCAGGTCCATTACTATTTCGACCGTAAAACAAGGGCGGTTCATCGAAATTATGATACAAGATCAGGGTAATGGCATTAAAAAAGAGCATCTGAGCAAAATATTCAACCGGTTTTATCGGGTAGATCAGGCCAGAAGCCGGAATGAAGGCGGTACAGGCTTAGGACTGGCTATTGTTAAGCATATTATTCAATATCACAATGGTAAAATTGATGTTGACAGTACAAAAGGCAGTGGCAGCTGTTTTAAAATCAGTTTGCCTGTCTGATGGTGCAAGCCTATGAAATCCATCATTTGTTTTTCTCAGAACAGTAGCTGATAAGATGGTGACGGTTCCTTTCCCTGAAAATTGGATAGTTGGGGTCGCTCGCAACATAAGTCTATTATCAAACAGATTTGACCGGTGTTTCGAGAGGGTGTGCTTGGAAAAGATATACCCGGTGAATTTCCAGCGTCCATCATCACACCTTATACATAGTCGCTATCAAATCGACTGGGAGAATCATTCTTATTCCTTTTGGAGAAATCAAAATCATGCTTGACATTATAAAACAAATATGAGATAGTATCATATATGGTAATTAATTGTACCATATATGATACTAAACTCAAATCATGAGAGATATGATGAAGCATTTCTTCTACCCATCAGCCATAGCAGTTTTTGGCGTAGGTTCCGGGTCTTCCAATTTAGCCAAGAATATCATTCATAATTGTCTGGAAATGGGGTATACGGGTAATATCCTACCGGTTGGGAAAACTCCGGGTGTGGTTTTCGGTAAGAAAATTTTAACAGATCCTGAAGATTTACCTGAAGGTATTGACCTTGCTGTCATCTTAGTCCCTTCTCATCTTGTGGGGCGATATCTGGATGTCTGTGGTAGTAAAGGTATTCGCCATGCCATTATTTCGACTGGTGGATATCGTGAATTTATAGAAACAAACAACTCGGCGGAAGCTACCCTTCTTGAAACCGCAAAACGTCATGGAATCAGATTTATTGGACCCAACTGCATCGGAATTATAAATACAGAATCAGGACTCTGCACGCCATTTAACCCAATTAATACTAAAAACTTCAAAAAAGGTACTGCAAGCATAATTGCTCAAAGCGGTGGTGTGGCCAATCAGGTTGCTCATTATTTTTCAGATGAACATATCGGTTTTTCAAAGATAATGAGTATTGGTAATAAACTGGATTTAGATGAAATAGATTTTATTGAATATCTCATGGATGATGAGGATACTAAGCAAATCCATCTCTATCTGGAAAGTATTGATAATGGAAGAAAGCTGATGCATGTGGCTAAAAAATCCACAAAACCAATTGTTATACTCAAATCAAATGTAAGCCAGACGGCGTCTGAAGTAGCCAAATCCCACACAGCTGCACTGTCTAACAATGATCGTATCGTAGAAGGAGCTATGAGGCAGGCAGGGATCATTAGAGTAAACACTATTCATGAAATGACCGTCTGTGCCAAAGCACTTCGCTTGCCTGAATTAAGAGGGAATAGATTGGTCGCCATATCCCTTTCAGGAGGCTTTTCAGTAATGCTTGGGGATGCGTGTGAAAAGCATGGTTTCACATGTCCTGCTTTGCCGGAATCGCTGATTCAAAAGATAGAAAGCTTTAGGAGAGGGGGTGTGATCCGAATGACAAATCCTATGGATTTCGGAGATATTCACACCATAGAGGCTTTAATTTTTGCTCTTAAGGAGTGTCTTGCCCTTGATAATATTGATGGCATGGTACTCTCAATTATGTATGGCCCTGAAATAGCTAAAATGTTTGGGAAAGAGATGACCAAACTTGATAAACTCCTGGATATCTTTACCCAGATAAGCAAGGAAGCCAACAAACCGATAGGACTCAGTTTTTTTGCAGAACGACGTTACATCGAGCAGTTAAAAGCTGTGAACACATTCCCCGTGTTCAATGATCCTGAAGAAAGTGTCCGTGCAATCAAAATGCTTTGGGATTACTCCCGTAAGAAAATTATTAAACTGACAAGTGAAAAAAATAAAGACATTACAAATATATCTCCTGAAAAGGAAAATTTACAATCAGTTCCAATCACACAGAATGTTGGGATGAACCTGGTAGAAAAAATCATGATAAAAGGACGTACTAATCTTTCTGAATACGAATCCAAACAATTTTTAGCTTCATACCAAATACCTATTACCCAAGAAATGCAAGTTACGAACGAAGCATCCCTTATTAAAGCTGCAGAAAAAGTCGGATACCCAATTGTTTTAAAAGGATGCTCATCTGATATTTTTCATAAAATGGAAAAAAATTTAATTAGTGTAAACATTAGAAATGAAGACGAAGCACTGATAGCTTTTAAAAAGATATCTTCCAGAATGAATGGAACTGAATGTAGCGTTCTGGTCCAGGAAATGGTCAAGGGAAAACAAGAACTGGTAGTAGGGTTAATAAATGATCCTCACTTTGGTCCATGTGTTATGTTTGGACTTGGAGGAATATTTGCCGAAATTTTAAAAGATGTTTCTTTTAGAGTAGCTCCTTTAGACCCATATGACGTATTGGATATGATAAATGAAATCAAAGGGCATAAAATTCTGGGTGCTGTTCGTGGAATGGAAGCAGTTGATATAAACATATTAACAGACATCTTGATAACTATAGGAAAAATCGGCATGGAAAATGAAAATATCAAAGAAATCGATATTAATCCGCTGATTATATCAGGGAACAAACCTGTTGCAGTTGATGCACTGGTAGTATTGAAAGCATAACAGGAATAGGAAATTATGAAACAAATAACTTCACCCCGCACAACAGCAGTAGATAGAGCCATTGATGTGATAGAGCTTTTGTCGGAAAACGATGGAACATTATCCCTCTCCCAGATTATGAACAAGCTGGATATTCCAAAGCAATCCCTTATCCGTATACTAAACACTCTGTGTGTCAGGGGGATTATCGATAAGGCTGAAAAAAGAGGATTCTATCGTCTGGGAATGAACCTTTTATTTACAGAGAACCACCTTCAGGATAAAAGGAATTTGCGTTCAATTGCCTGGCCCTCCATGCAGGAACTATCCAAAAAAGTACGTAAAACAATTGAACTATCAATTCTTGACCGGGATCAGCTTGTCTGTATCGAACGTATCCAGGGAAATGAGAGTGTTAATATATATTCTCGTATTGGCGCAGTATATCCTTACTTCCATGCAGTCAGTGTAGGTAAAGTATATCTGGCCCAAATGGATTCTACAAAAAGAAAAGAAAATTTAAAAAAGATCGGTCTGCCTGCTGTAACAGAAAACACCATTACCAATGCTGATACTTTGGAAAAAGAACTACAAAAAGTTAAAAGCAATGGTTTTGCCTTTGAAGATCAGGAATTACGTAAAGGGGTTCGAAGGGTAGCTGCACCCATATATGATAAAACAAAAAAGATTGTAGGATGCATCAGTGTTGCTGCTCCTATTTTTAGTTTCGAACTGGATGATGTTGACAGGCTGGGAATGCTGGCAAAAGAAACAGCCGGGGAAATATCTAAAAATATAAGTGTTAAAGAAGATAAATTTGAATAGTTAGGGGTAAAATTTAAAATAAAGGAGGATAAGAAATGAACTTTATTTCAAAGATTTTGGCACCAACTGATTGTTCTGAAGCATCTATTGATGCTTTGAAGTATTCTATAAAAATTGCCAAAACCCATCGTGCAAAATTGATAGTTCTGCATGTCGTATCCCGCCTTGGGAATGCTGCTTCTCACAGCCTTTCTGATAAAAGTGTCTCCAACTCTAAGGTCCATTTTGCTGCAAAACATCAACTTGAAGAATTTTGGAAATCCATGGGTGAGAATGAGATAGAAGCCGATTTAACAGTCGAATACGGAGATCCATTTGATGAGATCATGCGTTATGCTAAATCCAATAAAAATGATATTATTGTAATGGGAACACACGGACGAACCGGGTTGATGCATGTCTTAATGGGCAGTGTAGCAGAGAAAGCTGTAAGATATTCACCTATCCCTGTAGTAACCGTAAAACATGAAAGCTATGAGTCTTTTCCAAAGCCCGGATATGAGTATGATTTGAACAAAAGATATTGATAAAAAAATTGCTTCCGTTCTTCTCCATGAAATTCAGGTGGAGAGTCAAATGATTTGATATCATTATAATTGAGAATTTTGATGAGGGACATAATACACACCATTATGGCTTTAACTAACTGTTGTCAAATTTATTAAAAATCACATACAGTTGTGCATTATCATATTTGATTTATTTTAAGAAAGTTGAGATTGAATTTTCTTTATCAAGAAATTCATTCAACCCATTTAATACGATTTTAATATCTCGGGGTAAATTTGAACCAGTACAACGACGTATCGTATCTCCATCTCGGTGAGCTGATATTACAGCATGTATTTCCTCTAGTGGTTTGATCAGGCTTTTTGAAAGGCTTCGCTTGAAAAGCATTCCCGCAAAAAACACACCGACCGCCATAAAGACAATCCCCCAAGCACCGGCGTATCCAAATTGTTTAGCACGGAGATCTGCTTTTATCATTGCTTCTCTATTGATTTTTCCTAAAAGAATTATTGCGGATACTGTATTTTGCTGTGCTGTTATATTCCCAATAAAAGCATCAGAAAAACCAACATGGATCGATTCAAGAGCAACAGGCTCTTCATTTTCAGTAATGTTATTCTGAGCCCGCTTTAGAGCATTAACAAATGTGGTTTTCAACACTTCATTTGCAGCCTTATCTTCAGTAATCATTGCAAGTGAAGCCAGCATTTCTTCGCAAGCCTGAAGAGAGCGCTCATTGCGGTCAATGATCACTTCAATTGCCGGAGCCATTCTCATGAAAATCCAGATTGATCCCAGTGCCATAAACAAATTGAGTCCTATCAGCAGCCATACTCCAACACGAACAGATTGTGCAATCCTCATCTTTACACCTCTTTTATCAGCTTTGCTATGGCTGCTTCATTGGAAACAATCATGAGATTATCACCTGCCTGCAAAGGTTCACTTGGTGAGGGTTGAATAATTTTACTTGGGGAACCACGGCGAATAGCAGCCACCATGATTCCGAATCGCTTTGGTAATGCAAGCTCGACTAGACTTTTCCCGATCATCGCTTGTTGTATCCGAATTTCAGTAAGATGCAGGTCATCTCCAATAGATGTATCAGCGATGATGTGCCGGTAAAGAAGCCGAGTGGCAAACCGTTTTCCAAATTCTTGTTCCGGGTTTACAATCTGATGAGCTCCCACCAATTCTAAGATGCGCTGGTGCATTTTATCATTGGCACGTGCAACGATAAAAGGAGCACCCATCTGCCGAAGTAATAATGTACAGATAATGGAGGATTCCTTTGAATCATC
>JAQICW010000155.1 GCA_027858355.1 Desulfobacula sp. | reverse complement strand
CAACAAAGGGGATATTTGTGTCTAAAAACGAAAGCGTATTATGTATTAAAAGGGATCTTTTACCAGCATCATGGGTATGCAAAAAAAGTATTGTTCCATTGGAATTAGATGACTTTATTGAAAAGTGCTGTGCCAGCGGGTTTGAATTTATTAACCGCTCAGATGCAGAAAAAGATGTTTCATATAAGCAGATCATCCCATATATTGTTCTTCAAACTCAGGACTTTGAAAAAACAGCCATATATAATCGGCAGGGAAGTGAACAAAGGCTTCATGACCTTTGGTCCATCGGGATAGGCGGTCATATCAACCCCATTGACATGGAAACACAAACCGCCTCTTTTTTGCAGATTCTGACTGTCGGCATGGAACGGGAACTTCAAGAAGAACTTGATCAAAGGCCTGAAAAAGATCTTCCCCTTTTTGTCGGCGTGATCAGCGAGGATGTCACGGATGTCGGCAAGGTTCATCTGGGTGCTGTTTTCAGGATATTGACAAATACTCCGGAAAAATTTCTGCCAGGTAGCGAGCTGTTTCAATTCACATGGGAAAAAACAAGGAATCTTGAACAATTAAATTTGGAATTATGGTCAAAAATGGCTTTAAAGCTACTATCATAAGAATAGGAATTTAAGCCTTTTATCGACAAACCTCTTTGGACAGGTCTAATCTTACACTGGCAGATATGGTATCTTGTTTGTTTTTCAAAGCGAATATTTAAAATTTGTCTTGAAAAGATTGGACCTGATATACCAGAACATCAAGGTCACAGGATTTCCATTCGTCCCTGGGTAATCCAGCTTTAGAACAAAGATGACTTAAAAATATTTCAGGATCTTTCAGCTGTTCCCATACCTGGGGCAAAAAGGTTGCACTTTTATATTGTTTTTTAATCATCACACCATCAATATCAGGCTTAAGCTTTGCAATTAAATCTTTGGCATCTGTGTAATCCAGCTTTTCCGGAGGAGTTAAAATACTGATCTCAATGTGTGTATCCTTTAACTCTTCATAGGAAAGCGGGCTGAATCTTGAGTCATTAAATGCAGCATGCCTTGAATTATCCATAACCCCTTGTAAAATTGTTTTGGTCGGATCAATATTGCCTATGCATCCTCGAAGATCCCCTTTTTTGTGCAGGGTGACAAAAGTTCCGCGCTTTTCTTTCAAAACCAGAGACGAAACATTGGTCTTCAAAGATCCAAGCATTTCATTTTCTTTTCCAAATTTACCCAGGATATTTTCCCTGGCTATTTTTAAAAGTAAGGTGCCGTCTTCTTTGGATACTTTTTCTGTCATTTACTTTTGTCCATAACCCCTCACAAAATGAATGGATTTATCCTTTCTTTTGTTTAAAATAAAGATCCACCAGCTCCTGTGCAAGCCCGACATAAGTTTCAGGAGTTAATAGTTTCATTCGTTTCTTAAAATCCAAGGGCACTTTTTCAAGGGAATCAACAAATTTTACCAGATCTTTTTTGGTAATTTTCCGGCCCCGGGTAAGTTCTTTCAGTCTTTCATAGGGATTTTCTTCGCCAAAGATCCTCATGGCCGTCTGGAAAGGCTCTGCAAGAAGCTCCTGGTTATTATCAAGATCTTTTTGTATGGCTTTATTATTCAGATCTACCTTGGATAATCCCTTTAAGGCATTTTTAACACCAATGGCAAAAAAGCCGAAAACAGATCCCAAACTTCTCAAAACAGTGCTGTCACTCAAATCTCTTTGAAATCGTGACTTTTGCAATTTAACACACAAATGCTCCATCATTGATATGGCAATACCCATGTTCCCTTCACTGTTTTCAAAATCAATGGGATTTACCTTATGGGGCATGGTGGATGATCCAGTCTCTCCTTCTTTAACGCGTTGCGTAAAATATCCAAGACTGATGTATCCCCACATATCCCGGTCCAGATCAATAATCGTTGCCCCTGCCCTGATCATGGCATGCAGGACAAAAGCAATGGAATGATTTGGATTTACCTGGGTGGTAAAAAAGATGGGTGCAAGATTTAAATGGGTGGTAATAAATCGTTGTGATGCTTCCATCCAGTTAATCTCAGGATATACAAAATAATGGGCATTATAATTTCCCGTTGCCCCATTTATTTTTGCCTGGACTTTAGTTTGTTCAATAATATCTGTTTCCTGTAAAAGCCGCCAGGCAAAATTTATAAATTCTTTGCCAACTATTGTTGGTGATGCAGGCTGGCCATGGGTCCTGGACATCATGGGAATGGACTTATATTGTAATGCCTTTTGCTCAAGATCAACAATTAGCTGTCTCAATAATTCAACAACAATTTCTTTGCCTTTTTTCAACATCAGAGCATAGGACGTATTATTTATGTCATCCGAGGTACAGGCAAAGTGAACCCATTCTTTTATATGGGAAAGCCCTATAAGATCAAGTTTGTTTTTTATAAAATATTCTACTGCTTTTACATCATGATTTGTCTGTTTTTCAATTTCCTTAACCTTGAGGGCATCTTCCTGGTCAAATGCCTGTGCTATATTGTCAAGTATTTCAGTGTTTAAATCTTCAAAGGATTCAAGCTTTAAATCAATTAATATAAATTTAAGCCATTCAATTTCAACAAACACCCTGTGTTTTATTAAGCCATACTCAGAAAAAATGTCAGCAAACTCTTTTGTTAATCTGGCATATCTTCCATCCAAAGCTGTCAAAGCATTTATCATCAGTTTTTTTACTCCATTGCAAAGCTAAACATTTAAAATCATTTGACTTTTATTATCAATTTATTTAAGTTTTCTCATAGTATTACGTAATGCTTAAAATAGCAGACAATTTAAAAATTAACAATCCAAAACAAAACCAGTAGTTACTTGACAAATACATTGGGAATAAAGTACTTTACCAGACAATTTTTAATACCCAATTAACTG
Organism: Desulfobacula sp.; assembly: GCA_027858355.1. The sequence goes on along the minus strand of JAQICW010000155.1, from coordinate 1,364 downwards.
AACAGCCAAGTTTTAATTGCAGGAGTAAAATTTATGGCGTTAACCAAAACAATTATTGCTGAAAGAATTCAAGAAAAACTTCATTTATCCAGAACAACCACCTATGAAATCATGGAAGAATTCCTTGAAATCATGAAGGAAACCATTGAAAATGGGGAAGATATCATGATTAGCGGTTTTGGAAAATTTTGTGTAAACGAAAAAAAAGCCAGGAAAGGCCGAAACCCTGCAACAAATGAAGAAATGACATTGCCGGCCAGAAAAGTTGTAACCTTTAAATGTTCTGGGAAATTAAGAGACCTGATCAATTCTTAAGACTGATTTCCTTTAAAGATGCATTTTTCAGAACAATTTATCACAATCATCATTCTTGTGACCCTGACAGGCAGTTACCTTATCAGTACTATTGCAGATTTTCTCAATCTTAAAAATATAGACCAGCCCCTTCCAGCAGAATTTAAAGACCATTACGACAAAAAAAAATACAGCGATTCTCAGAATTACCAGAAGACAAATACAAAATTTGGATTTATCACATCAAGTATTGATCTAACCATCATTCTTTTGTTCTGGTTTTCAGGTGGTTTCCAGATCATTGATTCCTTTGTAAGGTCATTTAATTATGGCTCCATTGTTTCAGGACTTTTTTTTACAGGTATTCTTTTATTTTTAAAACTTCTGATATCCCTGCCTTTCACCCTGTATACCACTTTTGTGATTGAAGAAAAATTTGGATTCAATAAAACCACTCCCAGACTTTTTCTTGCAGACCTTATTAAATCTATTGTTCTTTCAGCAATCCTGGGAGGAGTACTCTTATCATTAATTCTCGGCTTCCTGGAATTTGGCGGCCAATTGGCATGGGTCATGTGCTGGATGGCAAGTACCCTTTTCCTTCTTATTGTTCAATATATTGTTCCCACCTGGATTATGCCCCTATTCAATAAATTCACCCCCCTGGAAGATGGCCCTTTAAAAGAAGCCATTATCAGCTACGCTAAATCAATTGATTTTTCCCTTTCCAATATTTTTGTCATGGATGGATCAAAAAGGAGCAGCAAATCCAATGCTTTTTTTACAGGCTTTGGAAAAAACAAACGAATTGTTTTATTTGATACCCTGATTAAGGAACAGTCAATTGAAGAATTGGTATCCGTTCTTGCCCATGAAATGGGCCATTTTAAAAAGAAACATATTATTAAAAGAATGGTTTTAGGTATTTTCCAGATGGGATTTATTTTTTATCTTATTTCCATATTTATTTCCCATGAAGGATTGTTTCATGCTTTTTTTATGAAGGACATTTCCATTTATGCAGGATTGATTTTTTTTGGCATGCTTTACTCGCCTATAGACCTGTTTAT
>JAQICW010000090.1 GCA_027858355.1 Desulfobacula sp. | reverse complement strand
AATCTCCCGGGTCTCCAGCAGACGTTTAAAAAACTGCCGCAACCCTTTGACAGGGCTATTATCCTCACGCTCTATTTTAATTATCATGGCAAAGATTTCCTTTACATCATATGGCCTTGCTCAATCGTGTCTGAGAAGGCCCCATTTCAATTATTTGATCATTCAACCGCGTCATGACTTCGGCAAATTCAATGCCATCGCTTGCCCCGATCCAGGTCAAGCGCAACCGATCTTTTTCAATTCCAAACCGTGGAAGAATTTCTTTTAACAGCTTGATCCTGCGTCTTGCCTTGTAATTACCATTAATATAGTGACAGTCTCCGGGATGACACCCACTGATAAGAACGCCATCTGCGCCTTCAAGAAAGGCCTTGATCACATATTGAGGGTCCACCATTCCCGTGCACATGACCCGGATCAGGCGGATATTATCAGGATAGGACAATCTTGATGTCCCTGCAAGATCCGCAGCAGTATACGTGCACCAGTTACAGACAAAAGCGACGATGACCGGTTCAAATTTTTCCATTTTCTTCTCCTTAAAAAATTCCGCTGATTTCGGCAAAAACCTGTTTCTTGGTAAAATGACGACTTTGTGCAGCCCCACTTGGACAAAACCCGGAACAGCTCCCGCATCCCTTGCAGATGGCTTCATTGACAACAGAAATCCGTCTTCTCTCGTCAAACTCAATAGCTGTATAGGGGCAAAGGGTGATACAGGTTTTACACCCCACACAAACATCCGGGTCAATATAGGAAATGGTGGGCGCGATATCTACCCGGCCTTTTGTGGCAAGCGACAACGCTTTTACTGCCGCTCCCGATGCCTGGGATACAGTGTCTGGTATATCCATAGGCTTCTGACAGCACCCGCAAAGGAAAACCCCGTCTGTCGCTGTATTCAACGGGCCAAGTTTGGGATGCTCTTCAAGGAAGAATCCATCTGCCCCCTGATTGACACCAAAGACTCTTCCGACATCCCCGGCATCTTCTCTTGCCTGGATGGCAGTGCAGAGAATAACCATGTCCACTGGTACACGAATCAATTCCCCTAAAAGTGTATCTTCGGCAATGGCAATCAGCTTTCCTTCTTCAGAAGAGTTCTTTGGCTTATTTGTAATCTGGGCCACTTTTCCACGTATAAAAATCGTTCCCTCTTCCTGGCATCTTTGATAAAATTCTTCATACCCTTCACCAAAACACCGCATATCAATATAAAAATCATAGACTTTTGTATCGTGTCCCACTTTTTCCTTGATCAAATGCGTATATTTCAAGGCGTACATGCAACAGACCCTTGAGCAGTATTCGTGATAATTCACATCTCGGCTTCCGACACAATGCACAATAGCAACGCTTTTGGGCTGTTTTGTAAATTCATTATTTTCATCTCGCATTAGAATCTTACCTCCGGTGGGGCCGGTGGCATTACTGAGGCGTTCAAACTCAAGAGCTGAAAATACATTGGCAAATCTGCCATACCCGAATTGTTTCATGGGTGATGCTTCCAGGGTATCATAACCCGTGGCAAGAATAATACTGCCAGCGTTGATCTGTATGGTCTCTTCTTTCATAAAATGATCAATGGCCTTTACCTCACAGGCAGTGACACATTCCATGCACTCACAACATGTCGCACAATTTAAGCATCTTTGAGCTTCTTTTATGGCCTGCTCTTCCGTCAGGGTGGCTTCAACTTCTTCAAAGGACCTGACCCTTTCTTCAGGATCGATAGATTGGACAACTACCCTTTCTTCAATCAGTGTATTTAAGGGAATATCTGAATAATTTTCTTTAATTCCCACCTGGTTTGTTTCATTGTCACCCTCATGCATTTCGATCTGATCCATTTCGACTTTATTGATATAATTGTCGATACCAATGGCTGCCTTTCTTCCCTGGGCAATGGCTTCAATCACACTGGCAGGACCGGTTACCATATCCCCTCCTGCAAAAACAGTCTCAAGAGAGGTCTGAAGCGTCTTTGGATTGGCCTTGATCCTATTGTATTTTGTGATCTCAAGCCCGGGCATGGAATCTGCCCAGGACAAATCCGTCCTCTGACCAATGGCCGGGATAATGGTGTCACACTGGATAACAAATTCAGACCCGGCAATATTTACCGGTCGTCGCCGCCCGGATGCATCCATTTCACCCAGTTCATTTTTAATGCACTCCAACCCGACAACCTTGCCATCTTTGCTGATAATTCTGGTGGGTGCCGTCAGGGTAAGCAGTTTGACATTCTCTTCAAGACCTCCTATAATTTCTTCCTCATAGGCTGGCATTTCCTGTCTTGTCCGTCGATAAATAATGGAAACATCACAATCGCCGATTCTCTTTGCACACCTTGCCGCATCTATGGCCACATTGCCACCGCCAACGATCATCACCTTTTGTCCGCAATCTGTTTTATGGCCCAGATTCACATCCCGCAAAAATGAAATGGAATCAATAACACCCTTTGTCGTATCTTCTCCGGTAAGCCCAAGGGTAAGAGATTCATGGGCACCGGAGCTTAAAAAGATGACCTGGAACCCATCCTGTTTCAGGCTTTCAAATGTGATATCAGATCCAAAGGCGGTATTGGGCACAAGACAAACCCCGTGGGCCAGGATATGGTTAATTTCTTTATCAAGAACATAAGGGGGCAGCCTGTAGTCCGGTATTCCGGTTTTCAGCATGCCGCCTGGAACAGGTAGTTTTTCAAAAACTGTTACCTGGTATCCCCTAAGGCGCAGAAAATAAGCAGCAGTGAGCCCGGCAGGCCCTGCGCCGATAACTGCTATTTTTTCCCGGCGCTCCATTATTTCAGGAAATTCTTTTTCCTCAAGCTTTGCCCTGTCTGCGGCAAAGCGTTTCAGCTCTTTAATGGCAATGGGCTTATCCACCAGTTTTCGCCGGCACTCGTCTTCGCAGGGATGTGGACAGACCCGTCCTAAAACACCCGGAAAAGGGGCTTTCTCCATAATTAATCGAGCAGCCTGATCATATTTTTTCTGGCCTATCAATTGAATATATCCCTGGACATTGATTCCGGCAGGGCAGGTTAATCGACAGGGGGCCCTGTCTTTTTTCTCAATATTAAAGGTAATGGGGATTGCCTGGGGAAACGACCTGCCAATTGCCTTTCTTGCTGCCATACCCATATCCCACGGGTTGGGGATGGAAACAGGGCAAACATTTGCACATTCTCCACATCCCGTACAAAGATCTTCGTTAATATATCGTGGGTTTCGCTTGATATCCAACGTGAAGTTGCCGATAAATCCTGAAACATGTGTCACCTCACTGAAACTGAATAATATAATATTTGGATTTTGTCCGACTTCCACCATTTTGGGCGTGCCGATACAGGCTGCACAGTCAAGGGTGGGAAAGGTTTTGTCAAACTGAAGCATATGACCGCCAATGGTAGTATCCTTTTCAATCAGGTATGCAGTGTGCCCTGAATTACCTATATCAATGGCTGCCTGCATACCGGCAATACCGCCTCCGACAATCACCACATCCGGGTTAACCCCTGATATTTTTGTTTCAAGATGTGTATGGAACTTTACCCGGGCAATGGCTGCTGCTGCCAGGTGTTTTGCTTTTTGTGTGGCAAGTTCCGGATCTTTGGTAACCCAGGAGACCTGTTCTCGCACTGAACACATTTGAAAATAGTAAGGATTCAGACCTGCCCGCCTGCAGGTTTCCATAAATGTTTTCCCGTGAAGTCTAGGAGAACACGAAGCCACCACTACACGATTTAGTTTAAGTTCCCGGATATCCTTTTCAATCATGGTTTGACCCGGTTCTGAACACATGAATTTATAATCCCTTGATACTTCAATCCCTTCGAGGGTCCCAACATAGTCCCGGACAGCTTCAACATCCACCTTGCCTGCAATATTCAACCCGCAGTGGCAAATGTAAAAACCGATCTTACTGGGTTGAAATCTCAAACTGACCGTCTTGCCAGATTCCAATTTTCCAGGTGCCAACTTTCCAGACCCCACGTTCTCGGCTCCCACCCTTGCAG
>JAQICW010000067.1 GCA_027858355.1 Desulfobacula sp. | reverse complement strand
CCTATGGTAAGACCGGTCTCTTCATAAACCTGATCTTTGGCTTTGCCCTGTTCAATGAGCTTAAATGCCCGGTCTGGATTTTCACCAAAAATTTTGTAAAGATTTTCAACCTTGAGCCTTTCTTCTCCAGCTTCTGAATTTTCAACCATATTTTTTTTCCTCCCCTGATCTGCTTTATTAAGGACCGTAGATGAAATAAGTTGATCCAAACTAACTCAGGATTTTGTTCCATTTACAAGGTGCATAAAAGGTTTAATACTATAGGTATCAGGCCTTTGGTGTGACGCAGTAACTAGGACAAGAGACAAGTTATAAAATTTGCGATCCCAACGCAATTTTGACCCTCAGCATATGATATGAACTTGTTCTTTGTCAAGGAAAGTATAAAAAATCTTTCCTATGTATGACCTTCAGGTTATGATTTCGATTTCTTCAATAAAACTTTTGAAAAAGGATATACCTTTTTAAAATAAAAACAAATTTCTATCAGGTTTGCCTTGACACATGGCTTTGCCAGTACCAGATTAAACCTGCACAGTTTAAAAAATAATTAGAGAATAAATGATCGGGGTAATACCTTGAAAAAAAAGATTTATGCAATTGGATGTGCTGTTCTGGCTATTGATATGAAGCACAGCGCCAAAAAACTGGGGCTTGATATTGAATATAAATTCCTGGAGGCAGGGCTTCACAACAATCCAAAACTGCTCAAGGAAAAACTTCAGGCCGCCATTGATGAAATTTCAGCAACTGGTTTGTGCCAACGCATTATAATCGGGTATGGTGTCTGCGGCAAAGGAACTATTGGCATTCAATCCCGGGGCGTTCCCTTGACCATTCCCAAAGTGCATGATTGCGTAGCTTTGTTCCTGGGAGGAGATCAGAGATACAAAAGTGAATTTAAAAAATATCCCGGAACATATTATCTTTCAGCTGGATGGTGTGAAGAAAAAACCGAACCCATGTCCCAGAGAAAACAATGGGCCTATTTTGGGGAGAAAAAATTAAACTTCAATGACCTGGTTGAAGAGCATGGCAAAGATGCTGCCCGGGAAACCTTTAACTTTCTCAATTCATGGCAAAAAAACTATCAAAGAGTCGCTTTTATTGAAACCGGCGCAAAAACCTCACCCAGGTATGAAAAATTTGCCCTGGACATGGCCAGTGAATACAAGTGGAAGTATGATAAAATAAAGGGGGGGCAAGCCTTGATCGAAAAAATGCTCACATCCCTTGATTCCACATCTGACATCCTGTTTGTACGGCCGGAACATGTGATCGGGTTTGATGCAATACAATCAACGCTGTCTGCCAGTCCCATCCTGGATTTTAAAACAATAGTTAATAATACTGCTTCTAAAATAAAAATCCCAGGTCAGAAAATTCATATGGACAACTATATCAAAATCGGATTGGGTATTGATGCCGGGGGCACCTACACGGATGCGGTGATTTATGACCTTAAAGAGAATAAAACCCTTTGCAAAAGCAAATCCTTGACCACAAAATGGGATTTTACTAAAGGAATTCACAGCGCATTAAAAAAACTGGATCAGGAAAAACTGCTCCAGGTGGAATTAATTGCCTTGTCCACAACCCTTGCAACCAATGCCATTGTTGAAAATGAAGGTCAAAAAGTCGGTATGTTTCTCATGCCGCCCTATGGCCTTGGCATTGATAAAAATATATCCTTTCATCCCAAAATAGTTATTAAAGGACAGCTGGAAATCACGGGTAAAGAGGTAATTGCCATTGATCCGGATGAAGTCAGACAAAAAGCGTTAGAAATGGTTGAAAATCATGGAGTAACAGCCTTTGCAGTTTCTGGATTTGCAGGATCTATTAATCCTGAGCATGAAATCTGTGTAAAAGAAATTATTCATGAACACACGGGCCTCTTTGTCAGCTGCGGTCATGAATTATCTGACACCTTAAATTTTCAGACAAGGGCTATAACTGCAATGCTCAATGCGCGGATTATCCCGCGACTTGCCAACCTGCTTATGGATCTTGAAAAAGTCATGGCTGCTCTTGGTATTCATGCCCCAATCGTCGTGGTAAAAGGTGATGGAACATTAATGAGCTCAACCATGGCCAAACAACGACCCGTTGAAACCATTCTCTCGGGTCCTGCTGCCAGCGTTGCAGGCGCAAGACATCTGACGGGAATTAAAGATGCTCTGGTCGTGGACATGGGGGGAACAACAACGGATACAGCTGCCCTCACCGATAGCATGGTAAACCTCAATGAAAAAGGATCAAATGTCGGGGGCCACAGGACCCATGTTAAAGCTCTTGAAATTCGAACGGCAGGCCTTGGCGGAGACAGTTTAATCGAATTTACAAAGGGACAATTTTCCATTGGTCCCAAAAGGGTGGCTCCAATTGCCTGGCTGGGTCAAATGTACCCAGGGACTTACGAGGCGTTACAATTTTTAAATCAGAATCTGCATCGCCATGCCACCACTACCCGGAAAATGCAGATTCTTGCTTTGACCGGCTCTATAAAGCAGCTTGAGTTGACGTCCATGGAAAAAAAAATTGTTTCCCTGCTTACAGCAAGACCGCATTCCATTGAGGAACTTGTTCAAAAAACCAATGTTCTCGCCGACTTCAGCCTTCCTTTGCAGCGACTTGAAGAAAATTTTATCCTGCAGAGATGCGGACTTACCTTAACGGATCTTTTACATATCACAGGGCAGTTTATTAAATGGGACACACAGATGGCACAAGAATACTGCCAGATGTTTTGCTTTCTGACTAAAAAATCGATGCCTGAATTGACCGGGCATCTTCTGGATATGGGGGTTAAGCTGTTAACCATTGAACTTTTAAAACGCCAGTTGGATGATGAGACAGATCCTGAAGCGATAAACACCTGCCCCGTATGTAAAGTCCTGATAGATAATCTGCTGACCCATGAAAATCCTCATTATGAGGTTTCCATTAAGCTTAAACGTCCCGTTATCGGTATAGGCGCTCCCACTAAATTTTTCCTTCCCAAAGCAGTAAAACCCCTTGGTGCAAAAGCCATCCTGCCTGAAGATGCAGATGTGGCCAATGCCATAGGTGCCATTACCTCTAATGTAGTCATAAAAAAACAATTAAGAATTGTACCCGGGAACAAGGGCGAGTTTATAGTGGAAGGGATTGCAGGAACCCGTCACTTTAAAAGCTTTAAAAATGCAGACCGGTTTGCCAGAACAAAATTGGTCAGGATTGTGAGAGAAAGGGCCCGGGTTTCCGGGACCAGCTGCCAGGAAGTTACCCTGGAAACCCGCGACAAGATCCCAACCACTGCCAGCGGTGATCCGATTTTTATGGGAAGAACCCTTTATGCCAGCTTAACGGGCAGGCCTGACATTGTATTAAAAGAATCGGTGAAGCCGTCATAATATCGGCTCAAAAACCGCTTTAACTGAAAACAGGCCGGAAGTATTACTCCCGGCCTGTTTCAGGTTTAATTAATTATATGATATGATTATTTGAACCACCAGCGCTCACCAACTCTCATTCCATCCAGAGCCATGGCCGCGGAGATAGGTCCATGTGCGGTCTTATCTGAACTGGCTTCAACCATCTGGTTGAACATGGGAACAATAGTTCCGCTGTCATTTCTGCATATTTCCTGCATATCATAGTACATTTTCCTGCGTTTTTCTTTATCAAGCTCTGCTCTTGCAGCTATCAAAATTTCGTTAAAACGTTTATTTTTCCAATGGGTGTCATTCCAGGGAGCACCGTCTGAATATGCAACTGAGAACATCATGTCTTCAATGGGACGTCCGCCCCAATAACACATACACCACTCTTTTTTAATCCAGACATTGCTCCAATAACCATCATCAGGTTCGCGGACAACATTTATGTTGATGCCGGCTTTTTTTGCATGTTCCTTGATAAGGATAGCAGCATCCACAGCTCCTGAAAATGCAGCATCTGCAGCATGGAGATTAAAGACATGGTCAAGCATGCCTGCTTTTTTCATATGAAATTTGGCTTTTTCTGGATCATAGTTTCTTTGTTCCAGATCTTTTGCATAAAATTGCTGTACGGGTGCAATGGGATGATCATTACCAACAGAACCATACCCCCGCAAAATTTGTTTTACCAATGCTTCACGGTCAACAGCAAGCTTTAAAGCCGTACGGACATCATTGTTACCATAAGGTTTTTGATCTACCATCATGGGCATGGTGTAGTGTGCTGTTCCTGTTGTAGCATGAACCGTTATACCGGGCATCTTTTTCATGAGGTGGACTGTTTTAAGTTCAACACGGTCCATGTAGTCTATCTGGCCTGTTTTTAACGCATTTGTTCTGGCATTGGTATCAACGATGGACAGGGTCTCAATTTCATCAAAGTTGGCTCTTCCCTCTTTCCAGTAATTGGGATTGCGTTTTGAAAAAGCTCTGACACCAGGTTCCCATTGCTCCAGGATATAACCGCCCGTTCCAATGCCTTTTTCGAATTCCGGTCCTTTTGTTCCGGCCGGACAAATGGTCAAATGATAATCACCCAGGATAAACGGGAAATCCGCAGCGCCGCCGGAAAGCTCAAAAACGACTTCATTGGGTCCATCTGCTTTAATACTTGTAATACTTTTTAAATTCCCTTTTGCCGCAGATTTGGATTCTTCACTCAGGTGATGGTTTATGGAAAAGATAACATCTTCTGATGTCATGGTTTTGCCATTATGAAATTCTACGCCCTTGCGCAGCTTAAAGGTCCACTTTTTAGCGTCTGCAGATGCGCCCCAGGACTCGGCGAGTTCAGGGATGGCATTAAACTTGTGATCGATTTCAACAAGATTGTTTCTGATCTGCCAGTTGATGTTCTGGTTCATGTTGGAAGTCAGTGTTCCAGGATCCATGGAATCTGTAGTGGAGCCACCGGTAATACCAATTCTAAAACGACCGCCTTTTTTAGGGACAGCAGCCTGGGCCGTGCCTGAGAGCAGAGCCGGTGAAACAGCAGCGGCAAGACCAAGTGCTGAAACCTGGTTAATAAACTGCCTTCTACTAATTTTGTTTTGTTCAAACTTTTTAGTTAGCCTTGATAGTTCTGACATGTTTTTACTCCTCCTTGTTGCATTGTTAAATTAAATAAATGTTGAGGCACGTTTCTCTAAAAGGTTGTCCAGCCAATCCGGGTCCATTTCAGGTACAGATGCCAACAGTTTGTCCGTATATTCGTGGTGAGGCGGAGACAGAATCTCCTTTTTTACACCTTGTTCAATGATTTTGCCTTGAAGCATAATAACAATATTATCTGCGATGGCTTTGACTGTAGCAAGATCATGGGTAATAAACAAGTAAGCCATGTCTGTTTTATTTTGCAGGCCCTGCAAAAGATCCAGTATGCCTTCTGCCACAAGTTGATCCAGTGCTGATGTGACTTCATCGCAAATAATCAGTTCTGGTTCAGCAGCCAGGGCTCGGGCAATACAAATCCGCTGTTTTTCTCCGCCGGATAGTTCTGTGGTCAAGCGACCAATATAGTGATCCGGATCAAGTTCTATATCTACTAAAAGCTCCCTGATTCTATCTTCAGCCTTTTTACCCCGTATCCCAAAATAAAATTCAAGGGGCCTGCCAATTACTTGTCTGACAGTCTGTCTGGGATTTAATGCAGTATCCGGCATCTGATATATCATTTGCATTTTTCTTAAATCATCTTTTTTTCTGTCTTTCAATTTTCGGGGAAGTTCTTCTCCTAGAAACTTTATGGAGCCATTAATGGCGGGAAGAAGGCCTGTAATAATCTTTGCCACAGTGCTTTTCCCACTTCCGGACTCCCCGACCAAAGCAACGGTTCTACCTTTTCTGACTGTCAGATCAATATCCTCAACTACATTATCATCTCCTGTGTAAGTTGCGGCCACATCTTTGATATCCAGAATCACATCCATTTTATCCGTAATCGTTTTGTCTTCCCTTAAGGATCTGACATTTAACAATTCCCTGGTATATTTTTCCTTGGGATTTTTAATCAATTCCCTTGTTTCATTCATTTCAACAAGCCGGCCGTTTCTTAATACCATAATTCTATGGGCTACCTGGGCCACAACAGCCAGGTCATGGGTAATATACAGGGCGGCTTTGTTCATCTTTTCTGTTATTTCCTTGACAGCTGCCAGAACTTCAATCTGGGTGGTAACATCCAGTGCCGTTGTGGGTTCATCAAATACAATAATCTCCGGATGGCAGGACATGGCCATGGCCACCATGGCTCTCTGGAGCTGGCCGCCTGAAAGTTCATGGGGATACCGGTATCCGATTTTTTCCGGACTGGGTAAAAACAGACGTCGATAGATCTCAACTGCTTCTTTCTCAGCCTCAGTATGGTTCATCAGCCCATGGTGGACAGGTGCTTCTGCATATTGTTTTATAACACGATGGGCTGGATTAAAGGATGCAGCCGCACTCTGGGCAACGTAAGAAATCTTTGATCCCCTGACCACCCTCAAATCTTCCTCAGACGCTCCAAACAATTCTTTGCCGTCAAGATTTATTGATCCGGATGCAATCCTGCACCCCTGGCGTGCATATCCCATGGCAGCCAGGCCGATTGTGGATTTGCCGGCCCCGGATTCACCAATAAGCCCAAGGACTTCTCCTCTTTTCAAATCAAGGCTTATGTTATGTACAATAGGTTGCCATTGTTCTTCGTAAAATGCTTCAAGATACAAATTTTTTATTTCCAGCAAATTATTCAATCGTATATTCCTTTCTATTCGTGCAGGCCACTTGATAAATGCAAAAACCAGTCGACAATTAAATTGACGCCCACGGTTAAGACGGCAATGGCTCCGGCCGGGATTAAAGGGATAAATATACCGAATGTAATAGCTCCGGAATTTTCCCTCACCATTCCGCCCCAGTCTGCCAAAGGTGGCTGCAGGCCTAATCCAAGAAAACTTAAAGAAGCGATAAAAAGGAATACAAAACAGAATCTCAGACCAAATTCTGCAACAAGCGGCGGCATGGCATTGGGCAGAATTTCATGTCGTATAAGCCACCAAAGCCCCTCTCCTCTTAATCTGGCTGCCTCTACAAATTCCATTACCTCAATATCCATGGCAACTGCTCTGGATAATCGATAAACCCGTGTGGAATCTAAAA
>JAQICW010000060.1 GCA_027858355.1 Desulfobacula sp. | reverse complement strand
TAGGGAAGACCTTTTAATACAGCTGATCTTACGTATTGGGACTGCATAACTTCTGCCATGGATGCCCGGGTCATACGGGCAACATACCCAAAATCATAAACCACCAATACCATGGCAGGCAGAATCAGTTGTTTGAACTCAAACCCTCCTGACATTGAGCTTGTTCCGGGCAGCCATTTTAAACCAAATACAAAAAGGGCTGAAAAAAATACAGCACTGGCAAATTCCGGCACAGATGTTGTTAAAATTCCAAAAACAGATATGCTCCGATCCAGAAGGGAACCCTCCTTCATTCCGGATAATATACCTAATATTAATGACAAAGGGATCATGATGGCAAAGGTCCAGAAGCCCAGGATGGTTGTACTCCATAACCGCGGTAAAAGCACGTCTTTTACCGGGCCTTTGTAGCGAGTAGAAGTTCCAAGGTTGCCCGTGGCAAAATTACCCAGCCATTTTGCGTAACGCACCACAGCCGGCTGGTTGTATCCCTGCTGGTCCCGCCACAATTCTTTTTGTGCATCAGAGGCAAAATTACCCAGAACACGGGTGGCAGGGTCCCCTGTAAGGCCTGTTTCCAGAAGCAGGAAAAGAATTATGGATACGACAATCATGGTAAAAATCATGAACCCGATTCGCTTTAAAAGCAGCAATACCATTTTGACTCCTTAATCTTAGAACGTGGCTTTAGAGTCTGGTAAGGGGGAAACAAACCCCCTTACCAGATATTACTATGTTGTCAATTAAGCCAGAGAGACTTTGTGAAAGCGATAATATCTGACCGGATCCATCTCAAAGCCAACCACTCTGTCTGAAACCGCCGTAAAAACTGACCGGAAGAACGGTTGTACCATGACCGCATCATCCTGGAGGATTTTCTCAACCTTTTCCATCTTGACCCGACGGGCTTCAACATTCAAGGTTGCTTCAGCTTCGTTCAGGGCTGCATCAAAGGCTGGATTATTATAGCTGGATTCATTCCAGGGAACGCCTGCGCGATAGGCCAGGCCCAATACCATGACGGCCAATGGACGATGCGTCCATGAGGTAAGGCTTAAGGGTGCCTTTGTCCAGACATCCCAGTATTGCGCTGTGGGCATGACATTCATTTTAATGTTGATCCCGGCTTTGGCACAATCTTCTTTAAGGACGGCAACGGAATTCTGCTCCCAGACGCCATCGGTATTCCCCACGTTGCATGTGAGTTCAATGCCATCTGGATATCCGGCTTCTTTCAGCAGTTTTTTTGCACCTGCTATGTCTTGTTTAAAAGGAGGCAGTTTAAAATAATCGGGATGGATGGTTGCAACGTGATGGTGTTCAGCCACAATTCCCAGGCCCTGGTGGGCAATATCAAGATTTCTTTGGGCATCACAGCATTTTTGAACAGCTTTACGCACACGGATATCGTCAAAGGGTTTTTCAGTGACCTTCATCCGGATCACACCGGTTTGTGTGGAAGGAATTGATACAACCTTGATTCCTGGAATATTCCTGGCAGCTTCCAGTGTTGTCAAACCGAGGTTGTAGTTTACATCCACCTGTCCTGAGGCGATAGCAGCAAGATATGCTCCGGCATCTTCACCCAGGTCAATAATACGAATTTCATCAAGAAAAACTTCCCCGCCCCAATAGGGTTCTTTGCGTTTTTTCAATACAGCTATCTCACCGACCTTGAATTCAGAAAGCGTGTAGGGTCCGGTACCGACCGGATTTTTAGTCAGATCCCCGCCCTCTTTTTCAAAGTTGCGGTGAACGATGGCAGTGGGATAATTGTAAAGGTTTTCAGGAATAGACAGAACGGCTGATTTAAGGTTAAGTCTTACTGTATGATTATCTATTTTTTCCACGGCATTTTTGATCATGCGCTTGACGGGATTGCCTTTGGCATCTTTTTCGCCGGAATCTTCGATCATGGCGTTAAACAGTCCCAGGTTGGATGATCCTGTTTTCGGGTCCAGCCACCGGGTAAAGTTGAATACAACATCGTCAGCAATAAAGTTATCGCCATTTGACCATTTGACACCTTTGCGAAGGTGAAAAGTCCATGTTTTCAGATCATCTGATGCTTCCCAGCTTTCTGCCAGGCCCGGTCTGGTGACATTATCCGGTCCGGTAATAACCATGTATTCAACAACATGCCGACCGACAACAGATTTCTGGGTCCATGACCAGGTGGCGGGATCAGCCATCTCTTGTACCTGCATGCCAAATTTAAGGACCCCGCCTTTTTTCTGAGCGGCATGGGCTGTTGAAATCAGATCAGGTAAAATCTTTTCGCCCAGTATTGTGCTTGCAAGGCTGTAGGCAGTTGTAGCAGATATGCCTAGTAAGGTTGTTGTGCGTAAGAATTCACGGCGGGAGCATTTTCCTTCCATGAGGCTTTTTTCCATTTCCTCAACACCGGGATGCACTCTTTTAGTTGATAGATTGTCCTTTTTTGTGGCCATAATCTTGATTCCTCCCCAAAAGTATAAAGTTATTAAAAACGAAACGCTTACTAATAATCAAAAAGCAAAAATTATAATCAATAGGTTGATTAAAAAATTGATTATATCGTTTCCATGCCGAAGAGACGAATCTTGCAGGATTCATCTCTTTGATATGATTGCTGCGCCTTTCGTGAGTTTATTAAAAATTTTAAGTGAAAGTCAAGGAATAATACAGAAAAATGAATTTTATTCATTTTATTCATGACAGAACTATCCGGCCAGAATTTATCCATCTTAATCCTAAAATATTTATTTGAGTTCCTGTATCTCAGGTTTGGTCAAGAACTCATATTTTCACGTCCTTCAGAAAATTTGGCCGAAGCCCATACTGCAGTATTTGTAGACTGCGGGTTAAAAAGAATATATAATCACCTGATATTTAAAAATTTGGAGGATAGTTAAGATTGGTTTTAAATATTGGTGAAATAAGTAAAATTTGTGAGCTTTATGGAATAAAAGAGGTCATAAATGCTAAATTATTAACCAGGGGATTTGCAAATCGTAATTATAAGATTAAAACAGAAAAAGGCAGCT
>JAQICW010000058.1 GCA_027858355.1 Desulfobacula sp. | reverse complement strand
TTAACGTTTTTATTTTTTTGTAGTGTTTTTACCATTAGCTCTTCAATTGCTGCTGAAAAAAAATACAGGTGGAAGCTTCAATCCGGATATCCCCATGGAGATCTCTCCTTTGAACTATTAAAGGGGTTTGCTGCAGATGTAAAAAAATCCAGCAATGGCAGGCTTGTGATCTCTGTTTTTGCTGATGCTGAAATAGTTCCCCTGGAACAGCTTTTTGAATCCACCCAGAGAGGCGTCCTTGATATCCTGCATTGTATGGGTGCTTTCTGGGGTGGTATTGTTCCTGTGGGAGAGATTGAATTTGGAATTCCTTTTGCTTATACCATAGACGAAGTTGATACCTTTGAGGCCAAGGGTGAAGTCATCCGAGATTTTTACTATGAAAAAGGGTTTGTTGATCTGTTAAGGCAGGAATATGGCAAACATGGTCTTTACTGGCTGGATATGCATACCTATGGCGGACCATTTGTACTCTCAACCAAACCCTTAGATACATATGACGATTGGAAAGGCGTAAAAATCAGAGACGAGGGCATATATACCCAGTTCCACAACATGATAGGCGCAAGAGGCACCTATGTATCCGGTGGCGAGGCATATATGGCCTTAAAACTGGGTACGCTTGATGCCAGCCAGTGGGACATCAGCGCAATATCGGGTCTCAAATGGCATGAAGTGGCTCCTTACTGGGTTCAGGCCGGGGATAATGATCATGTCATCGGTCACATGATGAACAATGATAAATCAAGGAAATCTCTTCCTGAAGATTTACAGAAAATCCTTCAAAAAGCAGCAAAAAGTTATTGGTCTGCAACTGTAAAAGGATATGGTGAAGAATATGAAAATGCAAAGAAAATGGTAGCAGAAGGCACCCTGAAAGTAAGCCGGGTTGAGCCTGCCGCCATCGAGAGACACAAAAAGATAGCCCATGAAATCTGGGATGAAGTAGCTAAAAGAGATGAAGCATCTGCAAAAGCGATCAAGATGATAAAAGAATGGAGGGGAGTTAAATAGCGATTTTATCCTAATTTTTATCCTAATTTTCACCCTAAATTTTTATCCTAGGAGTTTATAAAAAGGCTTGAAATCAGGAGGACTTTTGTCCCTTGATTTCAGGTCTTTAAAAAAAGGGAACAACTGATGATAAAAGGTATAAAATCATTTTTCAATTTCATTGACATGATAAGCGGTAAGATGGGTGACTGCTTGAGCATATTGATTGTTGTTATCATGTTCTTTACAACCATTGAAGTCATTTTACGGTATGTATTTAACAGCCCTACCATCTGGGTCTGGCCGTTGAGCAGACAGATTTTTGGTGTTTACATCCTTTTTGCCGGGATTTATACCATGTCAAAAATTGCTCATATCAGAATAGAAATCTTTTACAATTTATTTCCAAAAAAAATAAAACAACTTGCAGGTCTATTGAGTTTGACATCTTTTGTCGGTTTTATGGGGGTATTGATCTGGCAGGGAGCCTGGATGGGACAAAATTCATTGTCCTCGGGAGAAACAGCCCATGGTGCCTTTAGAATTCCCTTATATCCTTTAAAGATCTTAATCCCCATTGCAGCAATATTGTTTTTCCTGGAAGGCATATATATTCTTTCAAAAAATAGAGACTAATTGCCCGCATTTACCGAATAGACAAGGAAATTAATTTTTTATGAGCATTGAACTGATTACCCTATTGCTGTTTGGAGGGCTTATGGCCCTTCTTATCCTTGGTGTTCCCGTGGCGTTTGCCCTTGGCGGCATTACAGTTCTTCTGACATATCTTCTGGAAGGTTCAACTACTCTTTTCATCGTTGCCACAACAACTTACAAGCAGATAACAGATCCGAATCTTATTACCATTCCGCTGTTCTTACTCATGGGCAATTTTCTGCTTCACTCGGGTATCTCGGATCGCATGTTCAAGGCACTGGGATATTGGCTGTCCGGTATCCGGGGCGGCCTAGCTGTCGTCTCCATCGGTGTCTGCGTTGCCCTGGCCATGTGCGGCGGTTTTGGTCCAGGTATCTTAACCATGGGATTGATTGCTGTTCCAGCCATGCTCAAACAATCCTATAATAAATCCCTGGCTCTGGGCTCTGTTATGGCGGGTGGGGTTCTAGGAGAAATTATCCCCCCCAGTATTATCATGATAATTTTCGCCTATATTGCACGAATTTCAATAGGAAAACTCTTTTTAGCAGGCGTTGTTCCAGGACTTCTTACAGCGTTTGCATATGTATTATATGTCACCATCAGATGCCATGTCCAGCCTGAATATGCACCGCCGTTAGAAGAAAAAGTGACCTGGAAACTTCGAATCTCATCCCTGAAAGATATCCTGCTTCCGGCATTGTTGATTGTCCTTGTGCTGGGCTCCATTTTTTTGGGCATTGCCACACCGACTGAAGCTGCAGGAGTTGGTGCAACAGGCGCGTTCATGATTTGCCTTTTTCTAAGAAAATTATCCTGGAAGGTGATGTGGGAGTCCTGCCGTCAAACCATGTCCATCAGTGGTATGGTTTTCTGGATTTTGATTGGTGCTACTCTCTTCAGTGTTTTTTACACAAGTCAGGGGGCACAATCACTTGTAACCGAGCTGGTGGAGGGGTTAAATATAAACCGTTGGATTATTTTAGCTGTAATGCAGCTAATTCTCCTTGTCCTGGGCATGTTCATGGATGATTATGCAGTTGTCACCGTATGTGCACCGATTTTTGTTCCCATTGCCATAGTGCTGGGTTTTGACCCCATCTGGTTTTCTATTATTTTTATTCTTAATATGCAGGTGGCTTATCTGACACCGCCTTTTGGATGGGCCTTGATAATGATGAAAGGCGTTGCCCCAAAAGATATCTCCACAAGGGATATCTGGCGATCGGTTCCCCCTTTTGTGATCATGCAGTTAATTGTCCTGATACTTGTAATGATTTTTCCACAAATAGCTTTATGGCTGCCTGATAAAATGATGTAACTTTGAAGATCTATAAATACAATCAGAATGAATGTCCCTGAAAAAACATAAAAATTTTAATAGGAGAAATACGATGATTAAAGAATCTGATCTTGAAAAACTGTCCTTTTCCGATGCCCCGAAAATAATAACAGATTCTGTTCCAGGCCCGGAAAGCCAAAAACAGCTTCAAGAGGCCCCGGAATTTGAATCCATGGCAAGAGGTGCCGGCAGGTTTCCATTTGTTTTTGATGATGGTTTTGGTTCAACAGTAAAAGATCCAGATGGCAACCTGTATATTGATATCACAGCAGGCGTTGCCGTGAACTCGGTTGGCAGACGGCACCCCAGAGTTGTCGATGCGATCCATAAACAGTCAAACAAATTGATGCACGCCAGTGACTGCAGCAGCTCTCTTCGCCTGGAACTGGCAAAAAAAATATCAAGCATCATGCCAAAGGGCCTGAGGGACAATTGTGTTACTTTTTTCACCCAATCGGGTTCCAGTGCCCTTGAATCTGCGATTAAATTTGTAAGAAAGATAACCAAAAGATCCCAGATCATTGCATTTCATGGCGCCTATCATGGCGTTCATTGCGGCTGCGGTTCACTGACCACGGGTGACCAGTATCGGAAAGACTTTGGTCCTTTCATCCCGGGTGTCATCCATGCGCCTTACCCCTATTCTTATCGATGCTGTTTTGGCACAAAGACCCAGCAAAAATGTGAAGATATGTGTGCAGATTATGTAGAGTATCTTTTAAATACACCCTATACAGCTGCTGATGATGTAGGGGCTGTGATCATAGAAGCCCAGCAGGGTGAAGGCGGATACCTTGCACCAAACCCTGAATTTTTTCAAAGGCTAAAAGCCTCCTGTGAAAAACACGGTGCGCTTTTTATTGTTGATGAAGTACAGGCGGGTGCCGGACGGTCCGGCAAGATGTGGGCCATTGAACACAGTGATGTTGAACCGGATATGCTGACTTTTGGAAAAGGAATGGGGGGTGACGTGCCAATGGCAGGCCTTTCCATGAGAAAAGATCTGGCTCAAAAAATAATTGATGGTTCCCAGCCAAATACCTTTGCCGCAAATGGTGTTTCTGCTGCCGTATGCATGACAAATATCGATATTATGACGGAGAATAATTCTGAACTGATTGACAGAGTCGCTAAATTAGGGGAGCAGACCATAAAGAGAATTCGCAAAGGAGCAAAGGCGATTGAATGGATTGGTGATGTTCGGGGTCGTGGTTTCATGATCGGAGTTGAACTGGTAAAGGATAGAAAAACCAAGGAACCTTTTGATGCTGATCTCATGGGACAAGTCATAATGGGAATGATGGGCAAGGGTGTTATCATGGTGCCTTGCGGTCGTAATGGGAATGTTCTCAGGTTTATGCCACCCCTTACAATTCCTAAAAAATATTTAGAGAAGGCATCTGATATTCTTCTTGAAGTTTTAAGCGGTATTAAAGTTTAAACAGGTTTGGTTGGCACTACAGGATTTTGTTGCGCAAAAGTAAGGAGTATTGAAAATTGGCTGACAGTAAATATGGAAAATATATCATAAGCAATCCAATAGTTCGTGACTCTGATTGTCATAAGGGAGATGGAGTAAAGGGGATTACCTTCCCAAATGAAATTTTTATGAACTCAACCCTTGTGAAAGGCTGCCCCATGCTTGTGGATATTGGATGGCATTTTACAATTCCTGATCCTGATCCTGTTAAAGGCACCCATTCCCATGATTTTAATATGGTTTTATGCTTTGTGGGCTCAGATCCTAAAAACCCTTCTAATCTTGGAGCCATCCTTGAAATGCAGCTAGGTGATGAAAAACACATGCTTTCCAAAACCTGTTCAATCTTTATTCCTAAAGGCCTTGAACATTGCCCTTTAATACATAGAAGAGTGGACAGGCCTTATCTTCAGATCGGATTTGCTATCAGTGATAAAAAAAACTATACCCTAACTGATTTTACAGGTACTTCTTCAACAAGACCCGACAATTTTTAGGTGCTTTTTCCCATTAATTAATTAATATACGCTCCTTAAGACTAATTTATATAAAACTGATGAAAGAAGGAATATGGAAATGAGTTCAAAAAATATATTAAAAGGCAAACAAATCCTTATCGTAGATGATGAACCAGATGTGCTGGAATCCTTAATTGAACTTTTGGATATGTGTAAAATAGATACAGCATCTTCTTTTGAGGATGGAAAACAAATGCTGGAAAAGCACTACTATGATATTGCCATCCTGGATATTATGGGTGTAAAAGGATTTGAGTTGTTGAAAATTGCCAATGACCACAAGATACCTGCACTTATGCTCACTGCCCATGCCCTGTCAGAAGAGAGCCTGAAAAAATCTGCCAAGGATGGTGCCGCCTACTTTGCTCCCAAGGAAAAGATGATTGATATTGAAATTTTTGTTGCGGATGTACTTACGGCATTGAAGATGAAAAAAAGTACCTGGGAAAAATGGTTTGAAAGGCTTAGCGGGTTCTATGACAATCGTTTTCATGGAACTGACTGGAGAGAACAAGAAAAAAAGTTTTGGGAACAAAAGATGAAAATAAAGTTTTAAGGACCTCAATTTATAAACTTTGCGGTCCTAAGTTTTCCCGACCTGGACAAACCACGAATTGGTAAAACTGAATATGGCCTGTTCAATAAATTTATATGGCAATGCCAGACCGACAAGGAGAATTCTATGAAAGATGACGGGATCAAAATAATTAAAACCACAACCTGGTCGCCAGGTCCTGGTTGCCATGGCGGATGCGGCATACTTGTCCATGTAAAGGATGACAAAGTGATCAAGGTGGAAGGTGATCCGGATCATCCCTGGAACCAGGGAAGGTTATGTTCCAGGTGTCTTTCCATGACACAATACATGTACCATAAGGACAGATTAAAAAAACCGTTAAAAAGGGTCGGGGAACGGGGAGAAAACAAATGGGAAGAAATATCATGGGATGAGGCCTTTGACCTGATTGAGCATAAGATGAAAAAAATAAGGGATGACCATGGCCCGGAATCAGTCATCTTTCACCAGGGAACGGGCCGGGATATCGGCGGCTGGATCTCCATGCTGGCCTATGCCTATGGAAGCCCCAACTGGATGTTCGGTCTTTCCGGTATTTCCTGCTATACGCCTCGCCTGATGATGATGTCCATCACCCAGGGGGATTTTGCAGTTGTGGATGCATCCCAATGGCATGAAAAAAGATATGATGACCCTGAATATGAAATTCCTGAAACAGTGACTATCTGGGGGCAGAATCTGCCTGCGACCTGTCCGGACGGCTTCTTTGGCCATTGGTACATTGACCTGATGAAAAGAGGCACCGAGGTTCTGGTCATTGATCCCAGATGCACCTGGATTGCCTCCAGGGCAAAACTCTGGCTCCAGTTAAGACCTGGAACAGATGCAGCCCTTGCCCTTGGATTTATCCATGTCATGATCAAAGAAGATCTCATCAACATGGAATTCATCGAAAAATGGACCAATTCCCCGTTTCTTGTGAGAACTGACGGTGAAAAACCGACCCTTTTGAAAGAAAGTGATCTTGAAGAAAATGGTCTGGATACCAATTTCGTTGCCCACGACCCTGTTTCAGACACTTTTGTGGCATGGGATTCCGATGAGCAGACATATAAAAAAGACGATATGCACCCTTCAATGGAGGGAGAATTTGACATTACCCTTGCCAATGGTTCAAAGGCAACAGCAAAAACAGTCTGGACCCTTTATAAAGAGAACGCTGAGCAGTATACGCCGGAAGCCGTTTCTAAAATTACCTGGGTACCTGAAGATAAAATAAAAAAGGCCGCCCGGATCTATGCCAAGAGCAAACCATCTGCCCTTCACTGGGGACTTCCCATTGATACCATCCCGTCAACGGTTCCGACATCCCAGGCCATCAACCATCTCTGGTGCCTGACCGGCAACCTTGACAACCCCGGCGGCAATGCCATTGCCAGGTATGCCTATGATGTGGTCACCTATCCCTATCACGCAGGGGGATCTATTCTAAGCCTCCCCCCGGAAGTAATGGAAAAACGCATCGGGATTCATGATTATGGTGCGATTAAGGATTTCAGGGCATGGGCCCAGCCGGATAAAGTCCTGGAACAAATTTTCTCAGGTGATCCCTATGAGATCAAGGGGATGTGGATACAAACCGCCAACCCCATTGCCTGCACCGGCATGGATCCCAAAAAATGGCGGGATGCCATTAAAAAACTTGATTTCACGGTTTGTGTCGATCTTTTTATGACGCCGACCGCCATGCTCTGTGATGTGATCCTGCCGGCAGCCACCTTTCTTGAAAAAGATTCGCTAAAGGCCTGGTGGGTACCCTTGCAGGCCATCAAAAAAGTAGTGGAAGTGGAAGATTGCAAATCTGATATTGAGATCAATCTTGAGCTTTGCAAGCGATTCATGAAGGATTTTCCCTATGACAATACAGAGCAGCTTTTTGACACGCTTTTGAAATCCGCTGGTATAACCTATAAAGAACTATCTGATAAGACCTGGATGATCCCTCCTAAAGGTCATCCCAGCAAACCCTATTTTCGATATGAAAAAGGACTTTTGAGACAGGATAAAAAACCGGGATTCAGAACACCCTCCGGGAAAATAGAACTGTTTTCCTCCTGGCTTGAAAAATGGGATCTTGATCCCCTGCCCTACCATGAAGAACCTCCTTACAGCCCTGTGAGTACACCAGACCTGTTTAAGGAATATCCGCTTATCCTCAGCACAGGACGAAGAATGGGGCCTTTTTTCCACTCGGAACACCGGCAGATCCCATGGCTTCGTGAACAGCAAAGAGACCCGGTCTTAGAAATCCACCCGGATACAGCATTTAAATACGGTATTGCCCACGGAGAAAAGGTATGCGTGGAGAACTGGTTGGGAAAAATCACGGTAAAAGCCCTTGTCACCCCGGTTATCCATCCAGATATCGTCATGGCCGAACATGGATGGTGGTTCCCTGAAAAAGAAGGCAAAGAGCCAGAGCTGTTTGGTGTCTGGGATGTCAATGTCAACCAGCTCATCCCCATGGGCCATGAAGGAAAGGCAGGATTGGGCTCCCCCATAAAAACCATGCTATGCAAAGTATATAAGGATAAGGGATAAAAAACATGTCCGACTATGGAATGCTTATCGACTATGAATATTGTACGGGCTGTAAAACCTGTGAAGTGGCCTGCAAGCAGGAATATGGCAGGCCGGCCGGAAAGATCGGAGGGGTTGAAGTTATAGAATTTATCCACACCCTTCCCAATGACAAATTATTTATAACCAATATCCCTACCTTTACCAGGGCCTGTGTCTTTTGTGCCGGACGTGTCAAGCAGGGCCTTGCACCTGCCTGCGTAAAACACTGCATGGCAAATTGCCTGACCTTTGGTAAGATTGAAGAATTACAAAAAATAATTCCGAAAAAAAGGAAAGCTATGATCTGGACCAAAGGATAATTAATGCTCAGATATCATATTTAGATTTCTGCTATTATCCTGCATCTACAGCATTTCCCGGTGAAGTGCCTTCAAAACAATGGTATCATTGTTTTTCACCCTTAGAATCAGCAGGGATGAGACAAGATAAAACATAGCAAACAAGCTGAATACAATCTTGAAATTCGAATCGGTTGCATCCAGGATTATGCCTGAAGCCCAAGGTCCTAAAAACCCGGCAAAGAATCCATATGCCGTAAATACCAGCCCAAAAACTTTCCCGAAATTTTCAAGGCCGAAAACCTCGGTCACTAATGGGGCTGAAACAGTAAAAAGAGCACCAAAGGAAAGTCCTATAAAACAGGCTAAAAAGCTGATGATGTAAAGATGGCTGAACCACGGCATTAAAAAATAGGCGCCCGATGCCATTAAAAAGACCGTCATCAAGATTTTTTGTTTTGAATATTTATCCGACAGCCTTCCGCAAACCAGACGGCCAATACCGTTTAACACATTAAAACAAGTCAATATATAAACATATTGTGTAATATCATATCCCAACTGCGCTCCAAAGGACGAAGAAAGCATTATCAAAGAAACCCCGGCTGCCCCGGCAAAGGCCCACACAAACCATAGGAGCCAAAAAGATGCACTCCTTAATGTCTTTTTCAACGACAGGGTTGATAATTTTTGTCTCCTCTGATCCTTGCTTTGTCCTGGTATTTTAACAAACAAAGCAAATGATGCTCCCAAAAGGATGGAAATAATTGCAGCGAGATTGGATGTAAACGCATAGCCTTTTGAGACCAGAAAATATCCAAAAACCGGAGACATTACTGCGGCTGAACCCCCAAACGTCAAATTAAGAACACCGGTAACCAGCCCTTTATTTTCAGGAAACATTTTTTGAAAAAGGGTAAGGTTGGGAATATAGACGAATCCAGAAAAAAAGCCTTCAACAAAGGCCCATATATAAATGTGTCCAATGGTGCTTGCCTGGGCGGCCAACAGCATAGCTGCGCTGCAGACAAGACTGCCGGTAAAAATAATATAGCGGGCTGGTATTTTTTCCTGAAGTTTCCCGGCCAGGTACATTGAAAATCCTGTCCCGGCCAGGATAAAAAACATAAGCCTGCCAATTTGCGATTTATTCACATGAAAAAGTGCCTGCCATTCCGATGCCATTACTCC
>JAQICW010000052.1 GCA_027858355.1 Desulfobacula sp. | reverse complement strand
AAGATTTATTTGTTAACATGAGGAGCAAAACGGACAAGTATTTAATCTCTCCAGTTATCCTGCTTACTCATCAGGGCCACCTTTCTTACCAATATTTAATAACAACAAAGGTCTAATTTCAGGGATGACAGAAGCGGCTGTTTTTAAATCCGCTTTCCATTCTGATTTTTCCTTTTCAAGATGCCTCAACCGATATTGTCTGACCTCTGGAAGCCCTATTAATTCAATGGCTTTTTGCCGGGACTGATAGAAGTATTCTCCTCTTTTCCGTTCTTTCTCAATGGCATTCAAGTGATCCTGCTGTAACCCATTAAAAATCTCCTGACCCACATCCTCGGCAACCTTTTCAAGTTGATCAAATGTTTTAATGGAGGATTCAGGAGATAAAATACCCTTAAATGAAGGCTCATTTTGGGACAAAGTGTCCCAGATATGTCTTGCAGTGGGTAAATAAATTTTCCCTTCAGGAGTTGAAAATACACTAATAAAACCTTTGCGTAAGAATGGGATCCTTATCTTGGAATTTTGGAAATTTACTGTTGTCGATATCCTGATTTCAAAAAGTCCCCAGGCTCCTTCAAGATTGATGGGGAGATCATCAATTTCAACACAGGGTATGGGTGTGGATTTTAAAATCTGCGGAATCTGAACAGCAATGCCTTTGACTTTAGGATCCTCAAGATTCAAAAGGGTTGTTCCGGAATAAGTGATCGCATCATTTGAGTTGAAGACGGCTTTTTTAATAATGGTATTATCCGGCCAGTTTAGTTCCCACCAGGCTTTTTTTTTGATGAATTTGCCGCCGCTTGCCGCCAGGTAGGACAGCACCATTTTTTCGATCCAAAAGGGAAGGGGGTGGCCTCGTAACCGTTGAGCAGCATCTATATCCAATTTTTCAGAAATAGAATAAACAGCTGAGACTTCCCGAATCGCATCCATTTGGGTTTTCATTTCTGCCATAGTGTGATCAATGGTTGAATCAATCTTTTCAGGATTGAGTAGGGCAGATGTAAAGATATCTTCGAAGATTTCCCCAGCTTTTGCCGAATCCAGAATATCTCCGGTTTTATCAATACCGAATTCTTCATAGATAATAGATAATTTTTGTTCCAAGGCCTCGCGAACCCTGAATTCCACAGAATCTTCAAACACAAAATTAATGGCCCGAACAACTTTTGGCTGCCCGATCCGGTCAACCCTGCCGATCCTTTGTTCTATCCGCATGGGATTCCAAGGCAGATCATAATTGATAATCACATGGCAGAACTGAAGGTTCAAGCCCTCTCCGCCAGCATCCGTAGAAATAAGGATACGGGTGGTATCTCTAAAGGTTTCCTGGGCTTGTTTTCTTAAGGCCATATCCATGGATCCATTCAGGATGCATACAGAAAATCCCCTATCTTCCAAAAATTCATGGAGCATCTGCTGAGTAGGGATGAATTCTGTGAATATCAGGACCTTTAGGTCAGATTCATTCTCCTCAGACTGGAGTCTATAAATCCAGTCAATGAGCCCCTCTGCCTTAGCATCGGCTCCTGACTGTTCAGACTCTCTGGCCGCTTTCAACAAAAGCTCAACTTGGCTTGCTTCATTTTCCAATGCTGTCATTCGGCTTGATATCAGTTCATCCAGGAGCTCCTGGGCATCGAGGTCGTGAATGGTTTCCGGATCCATATCCGGGATACTTGGGTGGTTTATATTTTCAAGGTTCGAAAATTTATCCTGAACAATGGCAAGCCTTTTTTCCAGTGTCGTTCTGATGGCCCGTGTGCTTGAAACCACGAGGCGCTGCATCAAAATCATAAGAAATCCGATGTGTCGGTTTTCTTCCAGAATGGCCTGGTTGTAACCTTCCCGGACATAATCGGTTACCGCATCATACAATTGTTCCTGGAGATGGTGGCGGGGTTCCCACCGGACCGGAAACATCAGGGTACGTCGGGGTTTAAATAGAGAATTCCCATCAGCATCCACTGCATTTCGTTTTTCAGTCCGGATAACAAATGGTGCCACCCGATCCCGGGTGATACTTTCAATATCCGGGAAGGTGTTTTCATCTAAAAGGCCAATCAACCTGTGAAATGCATCTGTTTTTCCCTGATGAGGGGTGGCTGACAGCAGTAGAAAATATGGGGCAGCTTCTGCAAGGCCTTTCCCCAGTTTATACCGGGCCACCAGATCCGTGCTGCCGCCCAGACGATGGGCTTCATCCACAATGATCAGGTCCCATCCGGCCGTAACAAGGTTTTCAAACCGCGTATTGTTATATTCTTTAATCTTTTCTTCTGACCACCCTTGGCGCCGGTCCATGGGTTTGACTGAGTCAAGAGAAACCACTACCTGGTCAAATAACGTCCAGGGTGTTGCAATTGATATCGATTCCTGACCGCCTCTGGTTTCTGAAATTCGCTGGAGGGTTTTTAAATCTTCTCCAAGGATCATCTCAAACCGTTCATTAAAGTGGGTCTGCATTTCACTGATCCACTGGGTGGCGATTCCTTTTGGAGATACGACGAGGGTTCTTTTAACAAGGCCTCTCAGCTTCAGTTCCCGCAGGATTAAACCAGCTTCAATGGTTTTTCCAAGTCCCACTTCATCCGCAAGAAGATATCTTACCCGGTCATTTGTAATAGCCCTGGACAAGGCATGAATCTGATGGGGCAAAGGGATGACTTTTGAATCCATCGGCGCCAGAAGAACCGGTCCATCTTCCCTGGCAACTGAAGTTTCCAGAACATCTGCGACTTTGGCTGCAGATGCAACATAACAAATCCTGGCTGTTTCAATTTCAGGATCCGGAACCAGATTAATTGCTTGGAGACTTTCTTTTGGCACTTTGACAACAGCATCACTTGAGGGCAGCCAGATTCTGCAGACCGCCTTTCCCCATAAAACCTGTTCTTCAAGTACCTTGCAAGTGTTATTATGTAGCGTTGAATGCACCCAGGATTTATCTGATATGGCGTTTTGATCCATCACGGATAAGACCTGCCGATTATTTGATTCGGGATAATGGCTTTTCGGAACCAGTGGACGTCAATGGTCTGAATGAATTTGGCTTTAACAATTTTTGCCCTTTGTTTCAGCCAATTGTCCCCATCATGGCGAAGATAAATTCCTTCGGCTGGGCCATCACTGAAGCGGGAATTCCCCATCAAATTTTCCAGTTGCTGTAATGAGAATGTCCCCTTTTTGATGAAAGGAACAGATGAAATATTCATCTGTTCAAACATCTGATTCCTCCAGTCAAAGGAAAGAAACTGCCTGCTTGTCTTATCAAACAGATCAAAGCCCAGATAATAATCCGGCAGCCTGTTATATTCTACTGAATGCTTTGCAAAGCACCATTCTCCAAACAGAATATACTGGTCATGGAGATGATCAAACAGATTTTCCAGGCGAGGGGGCAGCCACTTCGCCAGTTTTTTCCATTGCCCGGAATAGGGCTGCAACAAAATAGAACCCCTGTTTTGAAGGGTTAAATTCCCCTGCCCGTCAAAAGATATTCCCAAATTGGCACCGTCTATTTTCTCTTCAACAATCAGCCTGCTTTTCAAAAAGGCATCCCGGTTTTTTCGGGAAAGTACTTTGTCAACCCTTATTATGTTTTCCCCAAGGACTGCCAGGTGAGGGGTAGAAGGAAATTTGAGAAACAGATTGTTCATTTACCCATCTTTTTCTGGTATTTTGCCTTTATATAATCAGGGCACAAAAAGTCCACGGTAATCCCTGCTTCTTCAAGAGCGTCTTTCCATCCCCACCATTTACTGTCCGTAGCTTCAAGGATCGGGGGCTTTTCAGGATGTGCATTGGCAACGGCAATAAACTTCCTGTCACTGTTATCAAACTTGGCAAGCCCAGGATGATCGGGGAATTCATCATAAGAAATGCCGTTTGGGGTTATTGGAACTCTGTTTGAATCAGGGAAACTGTATCGGGTATAATGAAGCCATTTCAGGAACTGATCCCCAACGCCCGGCTGCCCGCTTAAGGAAAGCTCACCTCGGTATTCATCAAAAATTTCATCTCCGTTATCTAGGGCTACACCTCCTTTTGCAATGACCCTTTGAATATTTTTCACACACTCCTGAACACATGTAACCAATTCATCAGGAATGGATAGCGGATTAACCGCAAGATTGGCAGTTTTGGGAACATTAGTATCAATAATCACTGAAGAAGGCATTTTGTGATTACTCATTTTCGAGATCCTTTTGAGATCCTATCTGCTTTTTTCTTTTTTCCATGGCAGCGTTTGCATGGGCCGTCACATCCCCCATCTCATCCCCAAAAAAGTTTTTTGGCCAGTTATGAATATTGCCGAAAATATCTATTTCAAGGGGTTCCAGTTTGGTCGGCACCTGATCAACCCTTGCGAAATAAGCAGCTACTTTTTCTTCTGGGATGCTGTCTTCGGCAATCCGCCTCTGGAATCGTTTTAAAAAATGTTCGGAATGGGTCTCAATTATCAATTGAATATTTCGGTCTTCTCCCATTTCCCTTGAATGGATGACATCAATCATGACATCTGCCAGTGCTGCCTGGGCACTAGGATGCAGATGAATCTCTGGCTGTTCCATGATAATGATGGAATTGGCCGGTGCGTAAAAGCACTGGACCAGAACCGGCAACACCTGTGATATTCCAAACCCTACGTCCGGGAGGTCCACCCAGTCATTCGACCCTTTGGTCTGCACCTTTACCTCGTATTCCTGGCGTTGTTTTGAAATCCGCCTTACTTTGAATTCGTCAATCAAATCCATATTTTTCAGGCTTTTTGCCACGATATGTTCAAGCGGGTAGTATAACTTATTAGGGCCTAAGTTGATTTTCCTGTTTTTTGCCGCAAGAATGGCGGCAACGGTATTTTCCCCTGAATATCCAACGCTTTCCGGGGTAATACCACCCCAGGAATATAGTCTATTGGTTTTCTCTCGTAATGGGCCAAGATAAAAGATTGACTTAAACAGATTCTCATGTTCAAGATTCAGACTTTGAACAAACTGGGCGTTCTGGTGGTAGGATATCACTTCATCAGGGAACCCATAAAAACGGACAGGCGTACCCGGATACCAGACCCTTCCTGTATTTCTTTTTAAAGGATAGTTTTCTGAATAAACATCATATTCGTTTTTTTTTCCTGATTTCTTTTTGACCATTCCAATGAACAGATCCTCTTCATCAGGAGTATTCAGGGTGTAATGAAGCTCTTCCATAAAAAGAGATTGACCGCCACTTTCCTGCATGGCAATTTTTCCTTCAAACCCCATGTGTTGAATGGCATATCCCTTTCCGGCCAATGCATCTTTGAATTTGAGTTCCTTGTTCAGATCCCATTCATAGCTGAAAGTAATTTTCTTTCTAAGATCCCTTTTAAAGACCATCTCATGAAAAGATCCCAGCTGGACTGCCGAATTCTTATCCCCAGGATAAAGAACCGCTTTTCTGTCCGATGACTGAACCGTCTGTTTGAGCATCATCAAGAAGTGCCCTATGCTTGATTTTCCGGAGCTGTTGGTCCCGAAAAAAAGGGTTATCGGGGCCATTTCTATTAGGCCGGTATCTTGCCAGCCTTTAAAATTCTGAATTTTTAGATTTTGGAGCATTGTTGCCTCCCTGGGGTTTTTATTTGTTTCTCTCAGTTTTATTTGTGTACAAGTTCAATCCTTATTATCACAAACTTGTGCAGTAGTGGAGTGCACAAGTTACCCTTGACTTCTGGTCAATGCCTGATCATACCACACGAGCAGCTTCTGGTCTTCTTCCAATATGTTATTGGGCATTTTTTCAGCAACCTGGATGATCAGATGATATTCTTTTTCCTGCCAGGCTTTTTTAAACCCGGCCCGGACGGCTTCCAATCTGAATACCTTGAGCTTCTTGACGGACTGTCTGTATTGCTCGAACTCTTTTAAAAGAGACTTTTCTCTCAGTTTTTCAAGGTCTCCGGCTTTGTTGGGATCCGGCACATACCAGCGGTCCTTAGCCTTTTCCGTGAGTTGTGGGTCATCTTTTTCAAGATTCCGCAGATTTTTATAGTTTGAGGACAGATAGGCATGGATCTGCTCCGGCACCCTGTCCTTGCCGTTATTGCAAAGAAAATTGTCATGGAGAAGCTGTCTTAAGTCCAGCTGGAGCTCATTTTTCTTCCACCCCCCGAGCTGCTGCATAAAAGGGGCATTCAATTCTGAAAAGGTCTGGGGTTTTTTATTCAGAGATGTTCTCAGCCATTGAATGGCAGAAGCTTCATCGGATACGAAAAGATCCACCTCCAGGGCCGGTTGGCAGACCAGCCTTTTCTTATCGTAGACCGCGGCCTGCTCAGGTAGAAAATACATGCCGTCTCTTGGGATAAATCGGCTTTCAAGCCCCTGCTGGAATTCCATGCTGGAAATGGGAACAGCCAGGTTGTTTCTGACATAATAGGAAACCACCTGGTCATACAGAATCCTGGGATCCCGTTCCGGCACTGCCTGGAGCCGGGGCTTCATATCATCCGAATCCATATCACTGCCTGTAGCTTTTTTTGCCTGATAATACGCCCCTGTTTCCTTGATAACTGGCAAATATTTTAAATGGGTCTGTACAAAATCCCAGACTCCTTTCTCCGAGTCAGCCTCAGATTTGAACCGTTCTGTAAAGCCTCCGTTGGGTTTATAGGCTGAGATGATGAGGTCTTGTTTTACAGCGGTTGGAGTCGTATAGGCTTTAAAACTCCTTTGCTTTTTATCTAGAGCTGAGACATTCGCAACTACAAAACCTGCATCCGTAATTGATGTTTGGATGTTATTCCAAACAGATGCTTTTGTATTAGAAAATTCGACAGTCATCCAACGACCTGGTTTGAGCAGATTAAAGGCTTTTTTAAATGCTTTGGTCATAAGCTTGCGATATTCAATTAAGCCTTTATCTTGTACCGAGTTTTCAATAGCTTCCAATTCATTGTTGGTAATTACACCGAGCCAAGGTTCCCAAAGCGTATTTAGTTCTGAGTAATTAATATTTGATCCAAAAGGAGGGTCAATGAATATATAGTCAACCGAATTCTCTTTCATATTTGAATTTGTTGTTGCACTCTGTGTTTGAATGATTGAATTATTAACTGATGCGTTAAAGTAAAACTTCATGGACCTCAGCCTTGAAGTTAAACTATTAAAAGGAGAAACTTCAGGATTTGTACTTGAAATATATAAAGTACCCTTTGTACCTGCGTTCACAAATCCACCACCACCATGGAAAAAATATGAGAATGCAATACTCGCCAATTTTGAAAGAACTCGTTGACTTGCTGTAAATAAAAATGGGAATCTGACCCCAGCTTTTGACAACCGATCCCAGAATGCAGACAAAATCCATAAATTCCGTTTTGTATAAAAA
>JAQICW010000758.1 GCA_027858355.1 Desulfobacula sp. | reverse complement strand
CCTGTTTTTCCGGTTGACCCCCCGATGACCAGCAAATGGCCGTAACTGCCTTTATGGCTTTGGAATTTTCTGGGGCTGAAACAGGCCGCGATGTCTTTTTTTTCAATCAAAAAGAGTTTAATGTCTTTTTCCCTGGCAATAAATTTAGGAATGCCGATGTCAATGACTTCAAGGTCTCCGGTGTAACGATTCCCTGGATAGAGAATATGCCCGGTTTTGGCAAAAGCAAAGGTGGCTGTGGCATCTGCCCTTACAGCAACACCTAAGGGCTGCCCTGTATCTGAATGAAGCCCAGAAGGGATGTCCACGGAAAAAACAGGCCGCTGGGAAGCATTGATCAATTCAATGGCATCCTTGAAAAATCCTTTGATATTTGAATTTATGCCCGTTCCCAAAATGGCATCAATAAAGAGGTCATGAAGGAGAATAGGGGCTTTTTGATTTTTAAATGTATCAGCATCCGGGATTTCAATAATGGAACAGGTAGAAGATCGGTCACATAATTTTTGGGCAAGCGTCATATTGATTTTTGCATCACCTGTTACCTTGTCTTTTGAAGATAATAAAAAGATGGTAACATGGATTCCTTTCTCTATCAAATATCTTGCAATGACAAAGCCATCCCCTCCATTGTTACCCCGGCCGGCCAGAACGGCAATTTTTTTTGTTTTAATATCTTTAAATTTTCTGAGCAGATAATCAAATGCACCCCGTCCCGCGTTTTCCATTAAAACTAACCCGGGGATACCAAAAGATTCTATGGCCTTTTTATCCATTTCCTGCATTTGATTTGCTGTAACAAGAAACATGTTATTCCTCCGATATTATTATTCCATAACTTCTTTATACCTGAAACAGGAGACAAGGTGGTCATTGACCATGCCCACTGCCTGCATATGGGCATAGATAATGGTTGATCCGACAAATTTAAACCCCCGCTGTTTGAGATCCGTTGAAAAGGCATCGGATTCCCTGGTTGTGACCTGCATCTGGTCAGGAGTTTTTAATTTATTCACTTTTTGTTTTCCATCAACAAAACGCCAGGAGTATTTATCAAAAGATCCGAATTCTTCCTGGATTTTAATAAATGCCCTTGCATTTGTAACGGCTGCATTGACTTTCAGCCTGTTCCTGATAATGCCTGGATCCAAAAGTAATTTTTCTATTTTTTCAGGTGTGAATTTGGCGACTTTTTCAACATCAAAATTGGAAAAGGCATTTTTATATCCTGGTCTTCTTTTAAGAATCGTCAACCAGGATAGCCCTGCCTGGGCACCTTCCAGAGTGATAAATTCAAAGAGCTTTTTATCATCATGAACAGGCACGCCCCATTCTTTGTCATGATATTGAATATAAATCAGATCATTTGTTACCCAGTTGCACCGTTCCATTTTTTATTTCCTTAACTGAGTTTTTGGCTTGTCTTTTAAAGTTTTTAACATATTTATGATGATATGACGTTTTACGTGATTCGTAAAGATGAGTTTTTAACAATAGCAAAATTTTGACTTTCCAAGGGAAAGTGAATATATTATCCTTTAATTTTTAAAGTTGACTGATTAAAGAAAAGATAAATTTTAAAAATATGGAAAAATCCGGGTATAAAATAGGATCAGGATATGATGTCCACAAGCTTGTGCCAGGCAGAAAGCTGATCATTGGCGGCGTGAATATGGATTTTCACCTGGGACTTGAAGGTCACTCTGATGCGGATGTTCTGGTTCATGCGGTTTGTGATGCTATTCTGGGGGCAGCAGGCCTCGGGGATATAGGAGATCATTTTCCAGATACAGAGCCCCAATATAAAGGGGTTTCAAGTATTATCCTGTTGGAAAAATGCGGGCAATTATTGAAAAAAAATGGATGTCATATTGCAAATATGGATTGTATTGTGTTTGCCCAGGTTCCAAAGATCAGCCCCCACAAGAGACAAATGGAAGAGAATATTGCCAGGGCTTTGAATATGGATTCAACCCTTGTTAATGTAAAGGCAACAACAACTGAAAAGCTTGGCTTTATTGGAAAAGAACAGGGTATTGCAGCACAGTGTACATTATTGGTAAAAGTCGTCCCCAAAAAAATATAATCGTGAAAAATATAATGGAAAAAATCAAATGGGTTTAAGAGTTTATAATACATTACATGGCAAGAAGGAAGAATTTATCCCCATAAAAGAAGGTAAGGTCGGCATGTATGTCTGCGGACCGACTGTATATGATACCAGCCATATTGGTCATGCCCGTTCCGTGGTAGTTTTTGACACTATTTTCAGGTGGTTAAGACAGCTGGGATATGAGGTCATGTATGTCAGAAATTTTACAGATGTGGATGACAAGATTATTAAGAAATCTAATCAGACAGGGGTTGACTGTTCTGCCATTACAGAGAAATATATTGATGAATTTCATAATGAAATGGATGCACTCAATGTATTGAGACCCAGTGTTGAGCCCAAAGCCACGGAACATATCCGGCATATTATTGATTTTATCCAGATGCTCATAGACAAGGGCAAAGCCTACCCTGTTGACGGAGGGGATGTGTATTTCTCCATTGATTCCTTTAAGGAGTATGGAAAACTTTCCGGCCGGAACCCCGATGACATGAGGGCAGGGGCAAGGATTGCAGTCGATGAAAAAAAGAAGAGCCCTCTGGATTTTACCCTGTGGAAACCTGCCAAACCAGGCGAGCCTTTCTGGAAAAGCCCCTGGGGTGAAGGAAGGCCTGGCTGGCATATTGAATGTTCAGCTATGAGCTATGAATATCTCGGAGAAAGCTTTGATATTCACGGCGGTGGTAAAGACCTGATTTTTCCTCACCATGAGAACGAGATCGCTCAGAGCGAGGCTGTATTTGGCTGCCAATTTGTCAAATATTGGATTCACAATGGATTTGTGGATATTAATAATGAAAAAATGTCAAAATCACTGGGTAATTTTACCATGATCAAGGATGTTCTTGCCACCTATTCTCCGGAAGTGATCCGCATGTTTCTTTTGTCAAATCATTACAGAAGTCCCATTGATTACAGTGACGACTCCATGAGAGAAACCTCCATGGGCCTGGACAGAATTTATTCCTTTCTTGATAGAATTGAAAGCATAGGGTGTAAAGCTGATGGCTCCCAAAAAGGAGAGTTGTGGGATGAT
The DNA here is from genome assembly GCA_027858355.1 of Desulfobacula sp. The sequence continues at coordinate 260 of JAQICW010000758.1, read as the reverse complement.
TTTTCCTTTGCCATGAATGATGATTTTAATTCTGCAAAGGCCCTGGGTTCAGTTTTTGAAGCAGTCAAAAACGGGAACAGACTTATGGATGATATTCATGATAATCCAGATGAAGGTCTTCTGGGAATCTTAAATCTTTTTTATAATGATATTAAAGCCATCTCCAATATCCTGGGAATATTTCTCTTGGACCCTCAATCCTATTTTAAAGCTAAAAAAGACAAGGGTATGGCAGATATGGCCATTGATCCATCTGAAAT
>JAQICW010000748.1 GCA_027858355.1 Desulfobacula sp. | reverse complement strand
AGATACTGGATATGGGCTTTATGTCCGGGAATATTGGAATAATAGACAACAAAGACTTCACACAAAAAGAAAAACAAATTGGCAATAATGGCATAACAGACTATTTTTGACAATGTCTGCATGGCATCCCAGCCTGGATCAAACTTGGTGAACTTTTTGATAATATAGCAAAGAATGATCAAAAATGCCGGGCCTGCAGCAAATGCTGATGCCAGAAACCGGGGTGCCAGAATGGCCGTCAGCCAGAATCCACGGCCTGGAAGACCGCAGTAAAGATAGGCTGTTACCGTATGAATACCAATGGCAAAGGGAATGGAAAGGTAAATCAAGGGTTTTGTCCACCAGGCCGGTTCGACCTGATTTCTTTCCGCTTCTAAAATCTTCCATCCAATGATGATGTTCAAAATAAGATAGCCCTGGAGGACCAACATATCATAAAACAGAATTGATTTGGGTGACGGGTATAACATTACGTTGAACGCCCTTGTGGGCTGGCCTAAATCCACGATAATGAAAAGAAGACACATGATAAGAGAGGCAACTGCTAAAAATTCTCCTAAAATGGTAATCCTGTGAAATTTTTCATAATCATGGAGATAATAGGGGATAACAACCATTACACCCCCTGCGGCAACACCCACAAGATATGTGAAGTTTGCGATGTAAAAGCCCCATGACACATCCCGGCTCATGCCGGTGATCATAAGGCCGTTCATGAACTGGTCAATATAAACGACCGCTCCTGCTCCCATTACAGCGAGCAGAAAGACTATCCATAACCAATAGTTTTTGCTTCCTTTAATAGCTATTTCAAGCATACTCGCTCCTCTTACATGACATAGTAAACAGAAGGCTCGGTACCCAGAGACTGTTTACGTCTGATTGTATAATTTTCATTTAAAAGTGCTCTGACCTCGGATTCAGGATCTTCCAGGTCTCCTACTAAAATTGCACCTTCACTTGCCTCTACGCAATGGGGTTGCTCTCCTTTTGCCAGCCGTTCAGCGCAAAGATTGCATTTTTCCACAACCCCTTTGGAACGGGTGGGAAAATCAGGATTAATCTCTTCGACAAACGGTCTTGGATCCCTGAAATTAAAACTTCTTGATCCGTAGGGACAGGCTGCCATACAAAAACGGCATCCAATACAGCGGTGAAAGTCCATCAGGACAATTCCGTCTTCTCTTTTGAATGTCGCCTGCGTGGGACAGGCCTTGACACAGGGGGCGTTTTTGCAATGGTTGCAGGTCACAAGAAAGGGAAGATCATGGAATTTTTCTGCCAGAAATTCATCTTCCTTGTCAGGAAATGCATATTGAAAATGTTCTTCCCATATCCATTTGACTTCCTGTTTGTGATTTACAGGTCTTGTCCTGGGAAATTTTTCCTCATCCACTTCATGATTAAAGTCGGGTACATTATGGGCTTTGTGACAGGCCGCGACAATATTTTCAACAACTTCATCTGTAATCTTGTTGGTATCAATCACCATACCCCAGCGATGTGCAAAAAGGACATTTTCATTTTTGCTTTTCACCGCAAGGGCTGTACCATTAGAACCAGATGCAGCAAAATTCATTGCCGGAGCAGCACCCAATCCAATGGCAGCAATACCTGCTACTTTAAGAAAGCTTCTTCTGCTCTTTTTCATCATTTAATCTCCTTGGGGTTTGTGTGACATTCCCAGCAATAGGGATTAACCGAAGCATAGGTATGACAAGAGTCACAAAATTTTGCTTTATCTTCATGGCATCCAAGACATGAATTTTCTCCAGTTGAAAGGCTCATATTAAATGAATGACCATTGGTGGATGTGTACATTCTATCAGCATTTCTTACCACGGAATCTCTCCATTCATCCAGAAGGGCCATGTGATTGGCTCTCATTTCGAATTTATCCAGCACGCACTTTTTTTCTGTCTTGGCTTTGCCCAGAAGTTCCGGTTCAGGTGCTGCCTGGGTGGTTGTAATCATATTAAACCAGAACGGTGAGAGCACGGTCAGGACAAAAATGACCAGTCCTGTGATGATATAATTTTTATTCATCTTCATCCTCCTCTAACTCCATGCCAGGTAAGGGTTCAAACCTCAAGTCCTGGGTTCTCTTCTTTTCACCCGGAAGAATCAAAGCATTTCCAACCAATTCATGGACCCCATACACTTCCACATCCGGTACCCAGTATTCACACAGGGTTGAAAGAGCGGCCCTGTCAATGGCGCAGACAGTACCAAGCGTGTTGACACCGAATTTTTCATGGACATATTTCAGGGCATTGGCTCTTGGAAGCGCGCCGGCCATTCGAAGTTCCATGTTTTCACCCGCGTTCAGCCCGGAACCGGAACCACAACAGAAGGTCTGCTCCCGGATGGTGTTGGGCGGCATCTCATAAAAGTTGTCACAGACATTCTGAATCACATATCGCGGCTCATCAAGAAGTCCCATGCCCCTTGCGGTATTACAGGAATCATGGAAGGTCATGATGCGGTTGGCATTGCGGCTCTTATCAAGTTCAAGTTTCCCGTGTTTGATAAGGTCGGCCGTGAACTCGGTAATATGAACCATTTTTGTGGATCTGGCATTCTCAAATACTGTCCCGGTAATCGGGTTTTTCGGTACTTCCAGAAAATCGGCAGGGCCGTTCATGGTATCCATGTACTGATGGATGACACGCCACATATGACCGCACTCTCCGCCCAGAATCCATTTAACGCCCAGACGTTTGGCTTCTGCATACATTTTGGCATTCAGCCGTTTCATAGTCTCATGGGAGGTAAAGAAACCAAAGTTTCCGCCTTCTGATGCATAGGTACTCCAGGTGACATCCAGCCCATATTTATCTTTAAGATACTGGAATAAAATAAGATATCCCTGGCAGGTATAGGTCCCTGGATCTGCAAATACATCCCCTGAAGGCGTGATAAAAAGGATGTCCGCCCCTTTTTTCTGGAAATTAGGTGTGCAATCCACTCCTGTCACATCCTCAATATCCTCCACAAAGAATTCCAGCATGTCTTTAAAGGCATGGGGCTGAATTCCCAGGTGGTTACCTGTTTTAAAACAGTTTGAAACAGGTGTTGCAATCCAGTCAATGTTCAAACCAATCAGGTTGAAAATCTCCCTTGCCATGATGGTTATTTCAGCTGTGTCGATCCCATAGGGGCAGAAAACAGAACAGCGCCTGCATTCTGTGCACTGGAAAAAATAGTACCACCATTCTTTAAGGACACTCATGGTCATAGGCCTTGAACCTGCCAATGCTTTTCCCCCCGGTATTTTACCGAGTATTTTTCCGGCCGTTGTAAAATCATTTCTGTATACAGATCTTAAAAGCTCAGCCCTTAAGACAGGCATGTTTTTGGGGTCACCCGTTCCAAGGAAAAAATGACATTTATCCGCACATGCACCGCAGCGTACACAGACATCCATGAATATCTTGAATGTTCGAAATTTTTCCAGGCGTTCTTTTAACCCCTGGAAAATAATTTCCTGCCAGTTATCCGGAAGTTTCCAATCATCATCAAGTGGATTCCATGGCCGTGCATTGGGCAGGCCAAGTCTTTCAACACTTTCGGCCTTTGCCGCATAACAATACATTCCCGGTCTGATCTGGACCGAAGCCGTCGTATCCATCCAATTGGCCGGTTCTGATTCTGATTTGGGGCTATAGTCTATTTTATCTAATAGCTCATTAGGTGTGAGTTCGTCAGACATCTATTACTCCTTTTTATCCACCGGCAGGCCGGCTTCAATCATTTTTTCTCTGAAGTGATCCTCATACTCTTCATATGTATGGGTTTTCACATCATAGTTCCAGGGGTTAACATGTCTTTTTGCACGGGTATTGTTTGCCATATTTCTTGTGGGGCTTAAGAAGATTCCGCCCAGATGCATGAGCTTACTGGCCGGGAAATATGCAAAAAGGATACTCACCAGAAAAACATGGCCATAAAAAAGACCGCTGACACCTTCGGGAATGGTTGGACTGAAGGTTACAAGGCCCATGGTCAGTGTTTTAATGCCGATGATGTCAACCTTTGTAAAATATCTCATGGACAAACCCGTTGCTGCAATCCCGATGATCAAAAATAAGGGAAAGTAATCAGCTGCCTGGGAGATATAGGTGACCTTGGCATCAAATATTCTTCTTGCAAGCAAAAACAATGTTGCTGCAAGCAAGACAACACCGGATAAAAATATTCCGGGAAGCCCCAATTGTACAATACCGTCAATATACTCCAAAAACTTGATACAGGATGGTACCGGGGATGTAAAAAACCTGAAATGCCTTAACAAAACCACTAAAAAGGAATAATGAAAGGCAAGGGCGCCTACCCATAGGAAAATTTCCCAGGAATAGGAAAGCCTGTTGGATGCATTTCTGTTGAATGCTGCTTTTGTGTTTCTGAACAGACTCCTGAAAAGAAAAATTTCAAGAACCATACGCAGAAATACACCTGTTGAAGTATCAGGATTGTCAATGGTGTTCTGTTTTATCCATGGTAGTGATTTTTGTTGGCCGCAGGTTGTTGGAATCCTGAACGGAACAGCAGAAGATGCCCATCCTAAAACCTTGTATACAAACCCGGCAAGGAAAGCAAGAATCGCCACATAGGGGAAAACAATTCCAAAGAACCACTGAAGCCCTGCTCCCTCAACCCCTGTGTATGCTACTAGAAAAAGCAGAAAAACAGCTGTCAGGGGGATCAAGTACTTTTGATTCATATTATAACCACCTCATTGTTTTATGCAGGACAAACCTAAATTTTGTCGTGCATGTTAAGATTTTTTAGAGCCAAGGAGATCTTCTTCCGATAGCTCAGCTACTAAACCCGCCCTTTCAAAAGCCCTGTGAATCCGCCTTTTACTCTCAGTGGCCTTTAAAAGGAATATTTCTTCTCTACATTTCATAAACCTGTTGAATGCCGCCAGAGCAATCTTATCAACAAGTTTGTCAAATTCTCTGATTAAATTGCCATCAATGATATCTTCACCAATTTGTTTTAAAGCAAAAACAAAACTGACAGCCTCTGAAGCGGAAAACGCCTGTACCGCCCTGATCCTTATTACCGGATCAAGTGCTTTTTCAAGTGTTTCCTGGTTGAAATCTTCTATAATAAGATTAAAGACCTCTTCAATAGTCTCATGGGTAGTGGCACCGATCGGATTGTCAAACCGGTTGGAGTCTTTGCCCAGTATTTTTGCAGTTTGCTGGGGATATGTATCAATTGTTGCATGGAACCATTTTTTTATAAACGATTCCTTATTTTTTTTAAGTACCTGTTTTAAATCCATATTTTACTTGTATTTTTATGTAAAGATTAATATTAGCGCCTTAATTTAATTGTTAAAAGGATATAAACTCCCTATAATTTTATGTCAAGGGTTAATGCATGTTAAAAAGCAATTCCATGAATCCTCTGAAAGCCGGACAATTACAGCTATTTATTATATCCTTTTTCTTTTTTATTGAATAAATAAGAGAGTTCAATTAAAAGAGATGATGCAAAGACGAGGACAAATTTGTTCATTTGTTGCCCAGGAGATTCGTGTTTAATATTTAATTGATTCCATGGCACATTATTTTTAAGGAAAATTTATTTATATGGATTTAGATGACAAAAACCAGCAGGGCCAGAAGGGGATCAATACAAAAGTGATCAAACAGGGGCTTTGTACAGGCTGTTGCGCCTGTGTAAACCTTTGTCCTTCCATGGAATATTACAAGGACAAAACCATCCTTGTTCATGACTGCAATCTGGATAAGGGGCGTTGTT
>JAQICW010000735.1 GCA_027858355.1 Desulfobacula sp. | reverse complement strand
TGACAAGAGTATTTATTGAAGGCATTTATTATAAATAACTGGCCATTATCAATAGTTAAAGGAGGATAAATTGAAAAAAACATTTAAACACAAATGGTTATTAGCAATTTTGACAACATTGGCAATTTTGACAGTTGGTAGTTTCGCTTATGCTGCTGATTTGCGTGTGGGTGTGGACACAGCTTTTGTGCCTATTGAATTCAAAGGCAAGGACGGCAAGTACACAGGTTTTGATGTTGATCTGTGGGCTGCGATTGCCAAACGTATGAACGTGAAGTATGAGCTGGTTCCCATGGATTTTAACGGACTCATCCCCGGACTGACCACCGGAAACCTGGATGTGGTTCTTGCGGCCATTTTCATTAAATCTTCAAGGGAAAAAGCCATTGATTTTTCGCATCCCTACTTCAGGGCCGGTCTAAAGGTCATGGTGCGGTCTGAAAATACCGACATTAAAGGCCCTAATGATCTCAAAGGCAAGGTTGTGGCCGTCAAGACTGGAACGGCAACGGTTGATTATGTTAATACCCTGGGGGCAAAAAAGATTGTCAAGTTCCCCAATATCGGCCAGGCCTATCTGGAAGTGGTCACTGGTGGTGCTGATGCAGCCATGCATGACACGCCCAATGTGCTATACTTCATCAAAACTGCAGGCCAGGGCAAAGTTAAAGCGGTTGGCGCCGATGTAAAGGCGGCCTTTTACGGAATCGGTTTTCAGCAGGGCAGCGCACTACGTGACAAAGCCAACATCGCCCTGTTGGAAATGCAGGAAGACGGTGAATACGACAAGATTTACATCAAATGGTTCGCTTCAGCCCCGGAATAATGGTCGCCAGCCTTTGACGGAATAATTTGGCAAAATCAAATGACCCCGTTGTTCAGCAGAACGCACAGCCACTATTTGAAATGGGCCCCGGATATTCAGATCTATCTACCAATTGGTAGATAGATTAAAGCGCCGGTTACTTAGAGCCCTGGTAATTAATAAATCTACAACCAGGGCTCTTAAACTTCACACTTTAATTAATTAAAATCAAAATACAAAGGGAACATCATGGGTTTTGAATTTAAATACGTAGTGGAAGCGATCCCTTCTTTGCTCGCAGGTGCCAAGCTAACCGTGTATATAACTATTATCGGTATCATCGGCGGTCTGATCCTGGGAACTGTGGCCGGACTTTTCCGGCTTGCCGGAACTAGTGCAATAGGCGGAGAAAGCTATGGGGGTTTTCGGGTGTTTAGTATCGTCGTTCAAAAGCTTGCCGTTGCCTACATCGAACTGATTCGTGGGACACCCATCATCGTTCAGGCCATGTTTATCTACTTTGCCCTGCCGATGCTGATTGAAGTGGCCACCGGTGTAAGAGGAATTCGCTTTAATGCCCTGACGGCCGCTATTATTACGATCATATTAAACGCTGGTGCCTATATGGCTGAAATCGTTCGTGGTGCAGTGCAGTCCGTAAACAAGGGACAGGTTGAAGCCGGCCTGGCTATGGGAATAAGCCGACTGCAATTAATTATGAACATCATCGGCCCAATTGCTTTTAAACGCGCCATTCCACCCCTGGGCAATCAATTTATCATCAGCATGAAAGACACATCACTGTTTATTGTCATCGGTGTTGGGGAGCTGACACGTCAAGGTCAGGAAATCATGGCAAGTAATTTCAGACCTCTGGAAATATGGTCTGCTGTTGCCGTATGTTACCTGATCATGACAACAGTTTTGGCTCTGTCGCTGAAATTTATCGAAAAAAGGATGAAAACAACATGACCGGTCTCATTGAATTTAAAAATGTCAACAAAAGCTTTGGCAAAGTGGAAGTTTTGCATGACATCAATCTGACCATAGAAGAAAAAGAAGTAGTCGTCATTGTCGGACCTTCAGGTTCAGGCAAGTCGACCCTGTTGCGCTGTATCAACGGGCTGGATATCATCACGTCGGGAGAGTTAATAGTCAATGACATCTCTCTGCCCGAAAATTATCAACAGATCCGCGAAATTCGAAAGGAAGTCGGAATGGTATTTCAGTTATTCTTCCTTTTCCCGCACATGACCGCTCTTGAGAACATAGCTTTCGGTCCGAAAAAAGTTCGGGGAGCTTCCCGCAGCGAAGCCAATACTATTGCCACAAACCTTTTGGCAAAAGTAGGGCTTTCGGATCGAGGCGATCACTATCCTTCCCAGCTTTCCGGAGGCCAACAACAAAGGGTTGCGATTGCCAGGGCCATGTCAGTGAAACCTAAAATTATGCTTTTTGACGAACCCACATCAGCCCTTGACCCGGAATTACGCGAAGAGGTCCTCAACGTGATGATAGCTGTTGCCCAGGAAGGCATTACCATGGTGGTGGTTACCCACGAAATGAGTTTTGCCAGCAAGGCAGGGTCCAGACTTTTGTTTATGGACGAAGGTCGAATTGCAGAAGATGGTGATCCGACAACGCTCCTAAAATCTCCGACCACAAAGAGATTAAAGGACTTTCTACAACACGTCGGGTATTAATTATTAATACCCGCCTATTATCAATTCGGTTTATAAAAACTACACTGAAGAGAATAAAATTATGCCGATGAATAAAATTTCGAAAAGAACCGATGGGCAGTCTCTGTTTGCTGACATTGACTGGACACAACTGGACTACCTTAAAGAGCTCAAGAAAAACATCACCACTGTTAATGAACTCAAGAAATACCTTCCGTTAAGCTCTGAAGAAGAAGCTGATCTGCACAAGGTGGTTGACATCCATCCAATGAATATTCCACGTTATTACCTCAGCTTGATTGATATTGAAAATCCTGATGACCCCATACGCAAACTCTGCATCCCGGATGCACAGGAACTTGTGGTTGCCGGAGCCATGGGTGAAACCACCAAGGACCCTTACGGAGATGATAAGCATGACAAAGGCAATGGTGTTTTGCACAAATATGATTACACAGCACTTGTGGTGACATCCGAATACTGTGCCATGTACTGCCGGCATTGCTTCCGTAAACGCATGGTGGGTCTGCCGAATGATCTAACAGTAAAAAATTTTAAAAAGGCTGCCTGCTATATTGCCGAGCACCCAGAAATAACCAATGCTATTCTGTCGGGGGGAGACCCTCTCATGCTTCCGACCAAAGTACTGAAAAAGATGTTGAACGCCCTGAAGGACATTCCCCATCTTAATCATGTCAGAATCGGGTCAAGGGTTCCAGTATCTTATCCCATTAGGTTATTCGATGATGAATTGATTGCCCTGCTGAAAGATTTCAATGCTGAAAAAACTCTTTATATCCCAACGCATATTAATCATGCCCAGGAAATCACAGCCGTTTCCACTGAGGCCATCCGGAGAATTAGAAATGCTGGTGTTACGGTTAACAACCAGGCGGTTTTGCTCTCAGGCGTTAATGACAGTGAAAAGGCTCTTGTGGATTTGATGAATGGACTTTTACGCATTGGTGTTAATCCCTATTATCTGTATCAGTGCATGCCCGTGGCCCGCGTTCGACACCACTTTCAGGTTCCGCTGAAAAAAGGTATAGATATTGTTGACCGGGCAAGACAAAATTTTGATGGCTACGCCAAAAGATTCAAGTACATTATCGCCCATGATATCGGTAAACTGGAAATTTGCGGCCGGATAGGAAACAAACTGGTTCTGAAGCAGCTGCATGCACGCAAAGGACATGAGGAAGAAATTTCTCGGCTTCTGGTGCGACAATTGACGGATGATGGCGGTTGGTTGGATGACTTGCCGGAAGTGATGCTTTAACCCTTTGCCAATAATTGACTTATACCCCCCCCCTGGCATTGTGGAGATTAATATAAATGTATCTATACAGGCCATTTTATTAAAAGGGATTTTGGATTATGACCGCCCACATTCCTAAAAATATAGAGGAATTAAGACACCTCTATATCAAAATTCGCAATGGTGAACACCCCATACACCTCACCGATCGCAACTTGAGCGTTCTGAAACACATGCTCGACGAGCCCAACGAGACAGCAGCCAAATCCATATCCGAAATAGCCTGGGAAAACGACATCAACATTTCAGCCATTACCCGTTTGGCCCAAAAATTGGGCTTTAGCGGTTTCCCAAGCCTCAAAAAGATTTTTCGAAGCAGCCTGAAGCAGCGCAAGGGTTTTTACAGTGAACAGGTAAAAAAATTCTTGCAGAAGGGATCCGCAAACCATGACGGCAATACCTCTCTTTTGGAACGAGTGATTCAAGATGAATGGAGCAATGTCATGCTAATGGCGGATACTTTTGATGAACAAAAATTTGCCACCATTATCAAGCTAATGATCAATGCAGAGCGTATCCTCATTGTCGGCCTGCGAGGCAGCTATCCCCTGGCACATTATCTTGGCTTTTATCTTAAAATGATCCTCGATAATATCAGCCTTATCGGACAGGCCGGTCACACGCTGGCTGACGATTTGTCTGTGCTCAAACCGGGAGACCTGCTTGTCGCTATCAGCATCAAACCTTACACAAAAGCCACTGTTGATGCCTGCCATATTGGTAAACTCCAGGCTGTGGACATTATCGCGATTACTGACAGTTTGTCTTCCCCTTTGGCCGTCAAAACCGATAATTTCCTCATTGCTTCCACTAAAGGCGATTATTTTTTCAATCCAATGGTAGCCACCATCATCTGCATTGAAACATTGCTTTCCGAATTGGTGAAACAATTGGGTGATAAAGCCATAAAACGCTTGAACCATAACGAATACATATTAGAGGAATTGAAAACAGAAATATCATAGAAAGCCTTCCAAAAAACTGAATTTTACATATTCCGATAAGCAAGTGGAAGACTCGGCCATATTAAAATGAACACTACCGTTACGCCCTTTTAACGATCATGGTTGACGGTGGAATTAAAGCAACTTATAGGAGATCGATGATGGAAGAATGGAAAGAACAACTTCAAAAC